>NZ_JAUBRH010000097.1:0-15469 GCF_036701775.1 Microcoleus sp. N9_A2
GGCACTTTGTCAGCGCCTTTAAGACAGAAAATATGGTCTTAAGAATCCTCGTCGCTTTAGCGCGAGGAGTGTCAAAAGAATCACCAATGACTAATGACCAATCACAACTGACCAATCACAACTGACCAATCACAACTGACAACTGACTGCTAACAATATGACGATACATCTTCCTTACAATCATCTGCCAAATAGCACAGAGCTCGAAAGCGCATCCCCACCAATTGTTCGTAAAGCGGGTTAATCTGGCACATCGCCGGAATGTGGACGATTTTGCGCCCGAACAATACGACATCTCGCTCAAACGGACATTGCGACGGAATCATTTTGCAGACGAAATGTGCGACTCTGGGATCGTGAACTTCCCAGCCGTCAAGCCAGTCTTTGACGGGTTGCAAGACATTTTTCTGGTTAGGTTGACGTGGCCGCGCAGAAAGCGGTGTTGCGACATAATCAACGGTTGTTTGGCTGCTGGGCCCCTGCGGCGCGTACCTGCTGTCTTCGATGGTGTGTCGCAGAGATTCGATCGCCTCCACGTTGTGACCCAAAGCTGTGCAAAACTTGTACAGTACCTCGTCTTCGCTGAGCGAGTACGTACCGTCTGCTAAGGCTACCATGACTGCTGTTCTCAAAAAATTCTCGCCGTTGGCGGTGCCTTTCCCTAACACAGCAGCTAGTTCCTCTGCGGCAATGGGTTCAAAACCTGCCTCAAAAGATACCGGATGTAATTCATCCTGAGTTAGATTCGCAATCATTTTTTGCTCGTTTTCGTCTAAGTTGCCGTCTGCCCAAGCAATTGTCAGCAATCCGCGTAGCCAAGCGGTAATCTCTTCATTGGTACAGTTCGATTTCGCGTTACTCATTAGCATTTCCAGTTGGATATACCAGTCAAGTTGTTGGTTTGGATCGGGAGAAATATTCCCTCCTAAATAATTTTTACTGCTTTTTTGCTCGATCGCTCTATTTGTTGAAGGTTTGTGCCTGAAGATTGCTCCAAACGCTTGTAGTGGACGTGTTAAAAGCATATTTTGTTCTCAGGAGCATCGCTGACTAGCGAGCTAATACATTAGCTAATCCTCTTCCCCTAAAATCTCATCTATCTAGAGGAATAGGTTTCTCTGATTCATCTTAACTGTAGTTGCACCGATCGAGATGGCGATCGAATTTTACATCGAATTTTACTCAGAGGCGATTGGCCCGATCGACCCAATTTTTCGCAAGAAATCAAAGGTTTGCAACAGAGGATCTAATCAGAAACCGGGTTTCTCACGCAGGGGCGATCAAACTTCGCTCTCTTTACATTTTAATATATATTTTTGTAAATTTTTGTGTCCAGGCTGGGCAATATTAACAGCGAGCCGGATTTAAGCTGTTGAAATAAAAATTTCTGAGGAAACTGTTACTGCCGGTTAACAGTTTTGATTGCTGTGTCCGCCTAGAAATGACAAAAATTTTTAACTTCGGCGGCACAAAATCCAGCGCAATTCCATTGGCGGGCGTCCGTTTGCCATCGGGAAGACATCTCGACCGGTAGCCCAACTGGGAAACCAGGGCGTCGGTGGCCAGGCTCCTTCCGGCAGGTGGTGGCGTTCATATTCAAACACCAATTCGTCGGATATTTGGACTAAGGGCAACCCTTCCATTGCGGTGGCGAGTTCTTGGGGTGTAAATAAAGTAGACCAGGAGAGTTGGGCAACTTGTCGCACGAGGGCATCCGGCTGGTAGTCGCCGACGGTTAAAAATGTGCTGAACAGCAACAGGCCTCCGGGACACAGGGAATCGCACATTTTAGCGAGGAAAAGCCGTACTTGATCGCTGTCTCGAAAATGTGAGATGACTTCGGCGGCAACTGCCAACTGATAGCGGGCCGGTTTCATCCGCATTAAGGGGTCGAGCACATCGCCTTCAGTAACACTCACGGGAAGGTTTTCGGCTGTTACTGCTGCTTTCAATTGTTCTGCAAAAGCTGGAGCTAGTTCGATCGCATCTACAGAATAGCCCAATCTCGCCAGGGGCAAGGTATTACGGCCGGTACCAGCCCCCACGTCCAAAATCCGCACTCGATCGGGTGTGCCCAATTTAGCAGCCGTTGCCATCAATTTTGCATCGGGATGAGAGCCGAAAAGCGGAGGTTCTCTGGTGTCTACCCAGCTTTTGTACTGTTCTCCAACTGTTGAGCTAGTAACAATCACTTTGCAAGCTAAACCGGTTTGTGGCGGCTGCACTGATTCGTATTGCAGAATCAACATTGATGCTGTGGAGGTGCGGTAGCCTTGTTCTAACTTGGTGGCTAAAAGCTTGCTGAGTTCGTCTTTGCGGTCTTCTGGGAGGGGTCTGTCGAGAGTGCTAAATAGCTTTTCTATCGACTTGAGATAGTGGCTTAGCATTCCCGGTACGCAGGGGAAAACTAATTCTCCGCGAGCGTTTATGCGAGTATTAATTTTGTAGAGGATAGCTTGCTGGAGAATGTCGGGATTTACTACCAGCGGTAGCTGTTCGGTCTGGTCGATCGTACTTTCGGCGCCCATAAGTTCAGTTGACAGTTGACAGTTGACAGGTTGACAGTTGACAGTTGTCAGTTGACAGTTGTCAGTTGACAGTTGTCAGTTGTTAGTTGTCAGTTGTTAGTAAAAAACAATAGTGTCTTGTAGATACGATGTTTTTGCCCTTATCTACTTAGAGCTTTGTTTTGGATAAATCTTAAATTTATAATCTCAAATCTACCAAGCCCAAAATCAGATTAGGTCTGAAAATTCGAGTTAGTATTTTGAGCGACTGTAGCGCATTTAAATTGGATTTTTTACGGCGAGGTGGAAAAAGCGTCAAATCCTCTCGCCTTCTCCCCTCTCTCCTTCCCCTTGTCAGCCATCACAGGCAATTTATATGGGTAGCAAATTAAAGCTGGGCTTAGTTGCTGCCGGTAAAAGTCACTAGGGGGAACTTTGACTGCGCTTCAGTCATCGGGCGCCGTCTGCCTTCCTCTTGCCAGTAGTTGATGACTTCTGTGGCTTGGTTGAGGATTTCGACACGATCGTTATCAGCAATCCAGTGTTTGGCTTCGAGTTCGTTTTTGAGGTCTTCCCACGCATCTTTGCGGGGCCAGAAAAAGTAGGATGTCAGCGGGCTAGTTCCTTTGCCGACAACTTGGTCAACGGCGAGGGCAACATTCTCTTCTAGCCAGAGAACTTTTAAGATGAACTTGGACAAGCAAACCTCCAGGGTTCCGATCGAACTTGTTAAAAATTTCTACAATCGCTAAGCGTAGCACACTCTGTTCGATAATTGGTCATCGGCTATGAAAAGTTTTGTGGCGCGGCTGGTTTTAGCGCCACTCAGGGACTGGGAACAGATAAAATTTGGGTTCTCACGCGCCCTAGGTACAAGGAGAGTTAAGTTGTGAACAGAGTTATTGTAGTCTTCGACATTGATGGTGTGGTGCGGGATGTGTCCGGTTCTTACCGGCGGGCGATCGCCGATGCGGTGGAACATTTCACGGCGGGTGCTTTTCGCCCGAATTCTCTCGATATCGACTCTCTGAAGTCTGAGGGAGTGTGGAATAATGACTGGCAGGCGTCTTTTGAGTTAGTTTGCCGTTATTTTGAGGCGATCGGGCGATCGAGAAACGAACTCGCGATCGACTATGACGAATTAGTGGCTTTTTTCCAAAGTCGCTATCGCGGGCCCGATGAGAAAAATTGGACTGGTTACATTTGCGACGAACCGCTGTTGTTAAGTCCGGCTTACCTGGAAAATTTAACAGTTGGGGGCATTGTTTGGGGCTTTTTTAGCGGGGCGATGCGGGATGAAGCTGCTTATGTTTTGTCAGGGAAACTGAGTTTAAATTCCCCGGTGTTGGTGGCGATGGAAGATGCACCGGGAAAACCCGATCCGGCTGGACTTTTCGCGGCAATTGAACAGTTGGAAAACCTGCACGGTTTAGACAAAAATTTGCCCGTGATTTACGCGGGAGATACTGTTGCCGATATTTACACAGTGGTGAAGGCGCGGGAAGTGCAACCAAATCGGGTTTGGCTGGGGATGGGAATTTTGCCACCTCATGTTTTGGATGATGCTGTGCGCTGCGATGCTTATGCTGCAGCGCTGAAAAGGGCTGGTGCAGCAGCGGTTTTCAGGAATGTCGAAGAGTTGACGGCTGCGCGGATTCGAGAATTAGTTAATTGTTAGTTGTCAGTTATCAGTTCTCAGTTATCGAAATAACCAATAACCAATGACAACCGCCAACTTTTCCTTTGAGATTATTTCAAGTGCAAAAATTTCTCTAATGCAGTGACTACAACTGGTGGCCAGCGGCGGTTATTGGCAACCCAATCGAGGTCTTTGTAGCGGGAGTCGAGGCCGATGGCTGCTACCCAATTGCTCTCAGCTTCCCCGCGCTGTCCTGCCTCCCAAAGACAGGCGCTGAGGGCGGCTCTCATGTCGGCAAATTGGGGGTATCTGCGGACGATGTTTTTCATGTTGCGAATGGCTTCTTTGGTTTGCCCGTTTTGATAAAGTGCGAGGGCGTGGTTGGCGCGGGCAAAGGCGTATTCGGGGGCTAATTCAAAGGCTTTGCTGTAGTCGGCAATTGCTTGTTCCCATTCTCCTAAACCGGCTTCGGCGTTGCCTCGGTTGTTGTAGGCGGCTGGATCTTGGGAGTCTAATTCTAGTACATGATTGTAGTCGGCGATCGCTTCTTGCCAGCGTCCTAAACCTTCTAAGGCGGTGCCGCGGTTTAGGTAGGGATCGGGGGCGTCGGGTGCTAGTTCGATCGCTCTTTGGTAGTCTGAAATAGCGGCTTGTAGTTTGTTTTGGCTGACTCTAGAGTTGCCTCGGTTGCTCCAAGCGGCGGCTTGTGAGGGAAATTTGTCAATTATTTGAGTCCAAAAAGTTTCAGCGGCGGGAAATTTGCCTTCATTTGTAGCTTCAAAAGCTTTTTGAACGAGTTCTCCCAATTCCTGTTGGGGATCGGCGATATCTGTTGGTTGTACTTGTGCGGCAACGGGGGCGATATTTCCCAACCATGCTAACCCGGTTACAATTAATACTGTAAAAAATGTGAAAAGTGAGCGAATCATCTTTGTTGGCGGTTTAAACTTTATTAAACATATTATTAACCGAAATTGCGGGCGTTGCTTGGATAAGTTAGGAGTAATTTGGTGAAAAAACGCTTGCTAATTTTGGGGGGGACGGGGGATGCTGCTGAATTGGCGGTAAGAGTGTCTCAAATTGCTGAAATAGAGGTGGTTTCTTCGCTAGCAGGACGCACTCAACAGCCTTTTACCCCAAAAACGGGTACGGTGCGAATTGGGGGGTTTGGTGGGGCGGCTGGGCTGGCGGCGTTTTTGCTCGTTAGCGCAGCCCGCCCCTACGGGGGCTACGCCAACGGAGACGATCGCCCGATCGACTTCTTAATCGATGCTACTCATCCGTTTGCGGCTCAGATTTCTGCTAATGCTGCTGTTGCTGCTGCTGAATGTAATGTGCCCTTTTTGATGCTGGTGCGTCCTGCTTGGGAGAGGGTGGAGGGCGATCGCTGGATTGATGTTGCCAGCCACTCGGAGGCTGCAAGGGCTTTATTAGGGCAGTCTCAGCGGGTGTTTCTGACGATTGGTAGGCAGGAATTGGCTGCTTTTGCTGGTTTGGATGCTATTTGGTTTTTGATTCGGGCGATCGATCCTCCGGCACTCAATTCTCCTATTCCTAATGGTAAATTGTTGTTAGCAAGGGGGCCTTTTTCTTTGGAAGATGAGCGTCAATTACTATTAGAATATCAGATTGATACGATTGTTAGTAAAAACAGCGGGGGCGGTGCTACTTATGCGAAAATTGTTGCGGCTAGGGAACTGGGAATTCCGGTGGTGATGGTGCAGCGGCCGCCGATTGCCGATGTTGAGCAGGTTGCTGATGTTGAAGGGGCGATCGCTTGGTTAGTTAAGCAGTTATGATACCAAATTCGTTAGCATCGGAATAGTAAATTCGAGTTGACTGTTGACGGTTGACTGTTCACGGCGTCAACAGTCAACATCATTCCGGTGTAACCGGAAATGATATTAGTAGGGTTTCAAACATCGGCCAGGTTAGGTCTTTGAGTAATAGTTGATTTCCTGGCTGGATGATTATTTGTTTTAGTTCTAGCTGCATATTTTGACAGTTTTAATAGGATTTGAAATATAAAATAATTTAAGTTAATAGATTTTAGCAATTCAGAACTTATGCGGAATTGGTGTTAGAGATTAAAATTAAATTTATTGAAAGCTATTAGGGGCACCCAGTTACGGGATCATTTCCTTCAGCCGTTCTCATTCCTCCTATGATAGTTTCTACAATCGCGCACTGCTTAGCACCACCGTTAACAGTAGAAACTGATACCACAAATCGCCCCGGAATTGCAGGATTTGTACTTGGTAATTTTTTTACATTGCCCTGATAGTCAAAAATGATCGAGTTGAGAGGAAGATCAGCATCAACAACAGAACCAGTTGCATTCGTTAAAAGTGCAATAGTGCCGGGTTTAATTTCGCCTCCAGCATTTAACGTCTGTGTACTACCACCGGTAGCTAGTGGGGGGGTAAACGTAACTGTTGGGGGGTCTGTAGGATTGAATGTAACTGTGACAGTGCTCTTAGTTCGCTTTGCTTCGCTTTGTGCTAGTCGTAATGATTGGAAAACGCGATCGTTCACTGTGCGAACTCTTTGTCTGTTGATAAATGCCAGCCAACTCGGAGCGGCGATCGAACTTAATATACCTAATACCAACACTGTCGCCAGCACTTCTAGAAGGGTGAATCCTCCATCGGCTTTTCTGGATGCAGTTTTGTTGAAATTATGGCTGGGCTTGGCAGCCGAGTTATGCAAAAGTTTTAATAATATTGGTGGCGTTTTCATGGTACTCTCCTATTGTTTATCGGCTGGCGGGGATTCGGAAATGTGTTTCAGACATCAGTTACTGTCCGCGCGCGCCTAGACCTTGCACTTGCACGCTTGCTGTCGGGAAATATGCCGCTTTCTTGGCATCATAATCAGCAGAATCAGTTTGAATGCGGCGGAGGCTATTTCCTCTGATAGTTACTCGGGCTAAGTTGCGAGCATTATCAACACAAGCGTAAAAGCTATTTGTAGGCGGTGAGGCTGAATCAGTTACTTTTAGAGTCCCTTCTGGAACATCTGTCGCTGCCGCTAACCCTATTTTAGTTTGGGGAGTGCCGAGAGCCTTTTGACACTCCGCCATATCAAGTTGCTTGGGGCTGTGGTCGATGTAATTAACCAGAACTTCAGAATTTACAATAGGCACTCCCCCTGTAATAAGTGTCACGTCTTTTGTAGGGTCGCTAAAATCAAAAGCTCTATTAAAAGCTTCATCTTTATGAGAGCTTGTGGGAGTATCAGTTTTTGCGTAGTAAGGGAAATCAGGATCGCTCGGCGGCGCGTAAGGGTTTTGCACTCCATCCTTAATTTCATAGCGTTCTATACGGGTAGGACAATCTGTTCCTGAAGGCTGACACCAAATAGAATTAGAAGCAGTTTCTTTAATCTGGTAGTAGGCAACTAACGATCGTACATAGGTGTCGTTACATTCAATTGTTCCCCCAGTTTGGCCTGGAACCTTGCAGTCACTGGGCTTTAAGCCAGCACTCAGAGGAATAGCATTTTTAATCTGCTGTCGCTTCCAGAATACTAGAATTGGAGTACCAGTAGTATTTTGAGGAGGAGCAGGAAGTTTAGCTTTGATATCAACGACTTCTTTGCCGTTGTAAATATAAATAGCTTGACTCAAATCTTGGGCGATGAAATCAACGGCGGCTTGAAGGTCTTGCTCGGTATTTGACTTGACTTGTTCCCTCCTGTCGGTATTCAGCATATCGACGACAAAACCGAGCATCGGCGTAATGATTATAAACGCCATAATTGCTCCGACTAATAGCTCGACCAGAGTCATGCCCTTGTCTGTTTGAGCTGGGCCAGAGCGGTTTCGCGGGTACTGAGTTTTTAGAAGCAACCTGAGTAAAGTTTTCATTTTGACTTTTTCCTTTGTCAAATGGGGGGAGCGATTTTAATTTGATCGAAGTTCCTGCGAGCGTTAATTACAGCCCTCGGTTCGAGCACAAATGGATCGATAGGATGAAGCCCCGCCTTCTGGGGCAGGAGGAATTTCTGTATTCATTACTACCAATGGTGCCTTGGAATTTCCAAGTCCAGCTCCCACTATAGATTGACCTGTAGGTGTCAAAGTGCCAGTCGCATCGGCTCTGTAAACCCGCACAATCAAACCGTAGCCCGCTTTTTTCGCCTCTAGATTAGTAGCACTTACAGATGATTGCCGCACACCCTGAACACGAAAATCTTTGTTCCCAGTACAACCAGGATTTTCATCCAAGTCAACGCAGTACAAATTGTTAACAGATCCAGGAGCAGCAGGAATAGCAGCAGCATCTGATGCGGGAAACTCCCCATCTGTCGGTTTAATCGCCCCCGTCCTGAGAGCGTCGATGTAAGTTCTCGCCGCCTGCGTCGCCAGTTCCACCCGCCGCGCTTGTACGCGAGTCGCTACTGAGAAGGCCATCACAGGGGCGATCGCGATCATCAGCACCGAAACTACAATCATTGCTACCAATGACTCGATAATCGTGTAGCCGGCGTCTCGCGACTGGGGTAAATTTTGCTGTTGTTTGTGCTTAGTCATAAGTAGAACTCCAGTAATTGCGAGGCAGAAATTTAGGCCGGAGGAGGACACACACTTGGTTTGAAAGGAGCATCCACAGCGGGATCGCCGGTGGCTGCAACTTCAGCACACATCAAAGTTTGTACCCACTTGTCATCGCGACCGACTTCCCGGAAATACTCATCCGGCTGAGTCTTTCTGGGAGGAGTGGTAAATCTTTGGGTAAACAAGTCAGGCGACTGAGATAGCAAGCCTACATCGAAACCCCAATCCCGTTTTGGTGGGATGAAATAGGGAAGGCGAGCTCCACTCTCAGTTCTATATCCTGTTGCGAATGATCCTGCCCCGAGTCTTATCCTTGGAGCTGTGTAAGTAATTGCTGGTAGCGTTGGCTGGAACAAACTTTTCAGGGTAGTAGCCGCAGCGAGCATGGAAGGAGCATTCGGTGGCAGAATTGGCAGATAAGGACTCGTGCTGTAGGCGCTACGATTTAGTTGGATGAAAGAACCCTTGATGTTGGTTGGAGTATCCACACCGTTGATTTGCCAGCTTTCCAAAAAGCGGGGCAAATTTTGCAGACCGCCGTTCGTGTCACCAGTAGTAGCAGTAACGCCAAGAGTTCGGGAAGGAATGTCCCCGGCTCCTACGATTAGATGGAAAGCTGTCTCTTTAGCTCTCGGTATCCACCCAGTTGCTTTCGCTTGCAGATCCACCTCTGGTGGAGCTGCGGAGGCTGCGGCCGGTGCCACCGTTTGGAGCTGTAAGACTGGCATTAGCAGCGGCTGGAATGTGGCAGTTGTTGATAAAACTGGCAGCCGAGTTGTACCGTTCCAGTCGTTCACATTTCTGTTGACCACAAACGGTAATGAAGCCTGACCGTAATTTACAGAAGTACCAGTTGGTGTTGCTGTTGTCGCGAACCACAGAGAATTAGGTTTTAGTTCCCCAGGACCCGAAGCGACTGTTCCGCTATTAATGCCGTAAGGCTGTGGAGTTGCTCCTCCACTCAAAGTCCCGTTAGTAGCTCTTGGGAATGCAACGCGACGGGGGAATCGCTGTAATGCAGGAATCGGAGGGTCAACAGTTGTTCCGGCTTGAAACACAGTTAGACGGGTAGTGGCGTTGTAAAGCGAAGGCGTAGCAACTGCCTCTGCTGCTGTTTTTACCGCCCCGGCCGTCGGAATAGGATTGACTACCCAATCCGTGGGAGCGGTACATTCAGAAACCGGCAGTTTGATGCAAGTTTCCATCAAATAATGTGAGAAATTGCCGCGCCTTTGAACAGGGGTGACAAAGTTGTTGAAGTAAGAACTATTCAGCGTGGGGTTTGCATAGGCAGAATCTATGAGTGCTGTACCCGTACCCGAGAACAACTTGCCGTCACTTGAGAATGCCCCGCTAGTGAGACCGTTAGTAACAAAATTGTTGTGATAAAAACCTTGTTGTCTCCGAGGTAGTACAGCAGCAGCGCCCGCATTATTTCTGAGGTCAAAATCCCCTTCGTTGCGGAAGCCAAAGCGGTAGTTTCCTGAAAGCAGAGTGACAGCATCTGCTAGTACCGTTGCGGGACGCCAATTATCACCAGTGGTACAATCCTTAAGTCTGGGGTCGCCTGCGCGACAAGCAAAATTAGGATTGAGAATGCCACGATTCCCATAAAAATTACTCCAATTGTCTGTTAAAGGTGTCACGAACTCTTGTTGACTGTGTTTGTTAAATTCTCCTTTGATATAAACTGGCAAATTAGATACCAAAGTCAGACCTTTTTCCCTAACCACATCTGCCACTGTATATGGATTTGGTATTACGGGACCAGGTTTGCCACGGAATAGCTTTTCACCCTTGATGACTACAATCCCGTTCGGCTTGCGGGTGGGGTCGAGCAGAGAGTCTGTGGGACTGACTAATTTATCCCTATTTTCATCATTACTTCGAGCACTGCGATCGGGGAGCGCGTCATCCCGACTGGCATAAATAATCCCGCTGTTTGGCAGTAAATACTCTTTTGCCGGCGCTGGCCCGTTAGTTCCAGTAAATTCTTGCCCCCGCAGTTCCTCTATATTCAACTGAGTCGCTCGAATTTCTAGGGGCTGCCGTTCTTCGATCGGCAGGTTGTAATTCCCTGTCAATATTGCAGCGGGAGCAGTAGGGGGAGTAGTCGTAGGCCAAGGACTGCTCAGCGTAAATTCTTCATTTACCGCCGCCGTGGTGGTATTGTCGGCGTCTATTGCCCTGATTTCTCTAGCATTCAAAAATGCTACTTCCTGAATAGCTCCAGCAGGAATTTTAGTGCTAAGAGCGGGATTCTGCAAAATATTCAAAGCGCAAGCAGTAGAGTCGATCGCTGCTAAGTCTTCTAAATTGCGATCGTCTTTAGCTTTTAGCAGCGCCTCTCTCAAAGGCTTGTTGGCAAACCTACCGTCAGGGAAGACGTAGTTGGCTTGCGCGGTATAACTGGGGTCGCCACCGGTCAACAAGCCGTTAGCGGGAGCAGGTCCTAGTCCCGCAATATCTGGTCGTCCTGGGAACTCGTAGACTATACCGTTGTGAGAACCGATTTTTGTAATTGCAGGGCGGGGTTCTACTGGAGGAGTTAGATCTCCGCTGACATCAGCCAGTCCAGTTATATTTCTCGCTGTCAGTGCGGTACTGGGGTCGTAGTAACTGCTGACGCAGGCAAATGGGATTTGTTGAGGAGTGTCACCTTGCTTGTAGCCGCTGTTTGCATAGTGATAAACTGCCGATGCGCGCATCCGCAAATCGCCTTTGGCAAACTTGAGCGTGTTGGGGTCAATGGTTGGTAATACTGCGGCCGGTAGATCCTTACCGTTTGTGTCTGCTGGTGTTGGCCAGTCAATCCAACCACCAGGAGAAATACTATTGTCATATACTTTCGATCCAGGCCCGAGCGGCGACATCGGCATCGAGTCAGGCCAGACGACAGGGTATAGCTGCTGGCCCGCAATGTTCGGGTCATCGTAAGTATCGGCTGAACCGATTTTCGCTGTACCGTCAACAGGATCTATCCAGCGAGGCGGCGGTAGGAAGGAATTTTTGCGCTCGTAAACTCCTGCACTGGTAATTATCCGCAGACCACCTATACCGTCAAGGGGAGTTTTAGGTATTTGGGCTGATGCTTTTTCCCAAAAACCGTCGCGGTCTGTGGCCCCCACGTCAGAGAGCTTAGTCACCTGGGACGATCGTGTGCGGTCAGTACCGTCATCTGTCCACTTTCCTAATGTTTGCGATGCGCTGACAAATTGGTTTTTGGTGTTGTCCCAAAGTAGGGAAGGCAAGTTGTTACCCACTACTACTCGATCACCGATGTATGTTTCTTCTTCGGGTGAAGGCTCAGGGTTTTGTGCTTCTAGTTGCTCGGCTGTGAGACTTAATTGGGATATGCTCTGTGGATCTGCCCATGCAAGTTTAGGTCGTAAACCCGGCCCCCCTGAATCAACCAAGTTATTAGTCTGGCCTTGAGTTCCGTCCTTGCCAAATTCCACTTCAGCAAAGGGAACTTTCCGAGTCCTCTGCTTAAAATACTCTTCCAGCGCTTGTTCCCGTGTCTGTCCCGGAGAGCCTGCGACGTCTAGTTGGGCGTTTTGGACTGAAATTGGATCGGTAAGGGGATCGGTTTCACTCCCGACTGGTCCGATCCGTTCCCTTACTAAAGCCGCGATGCGATCGGCGAAAGCTTGGTTGTTATATATTACGTCTAAAGAGCTATTGCTTGTAGATCTATTTGTGGGCTGATTAATTGTTAGGTTTGTTTTTGGATAGTCTGGACTATCACCTTTTTTGAACAGGTGTACTGGCACTGGAATTGTGGGACCGGTACTTCCCGACCAGCCGTTGACGACATTGCCACCCACAATTATTTTGCTGTTTTCTGGTTCGTAGAAACAGGAATCCTTGCTGCTAACTTGATATAAATTTAATTGTTCGTTATCCCTCGTAACCGTCACGAGCAGATTACTATTTGTGATCATCCGCCCGTTGAGCCTTAACGAGGGACCGGGAGATATTTCCAAATCATCTTCATACACAACCGCATTATTGCTCAGGGGAATGCGACTTTGGTCTTGCTGGTATTCTAAAGCTGAAACGCTAGGGGTGCCTTTGAATATTCCCGCAATCGGCACATTGACTGTGTAAACAAAAAAACTTTTTTTGAGCCTGCCATCTATTTTGTACCAACCGGAGTCCCCGACCAAACTAGCGCTAGTACCAGCGGCAGCCTCGCACCCTTTTTTGAGCGAGCCTCCAGACATTGGAGGTGTTCTTGCTTCTAACGGCTTTCTCGCTCTTGTGAAATTGCCGTTAGTGTCACGCGGTGGAGAGCGAAAGAATATGCCGTAGATTGTATAAGTATCGTCCACGCCGTCTTTATCCGTATCGACGGGATATCTCCAAGCCGTATTTATTGATTCGTTTGTTTCGAGATTAAAGCCTGGATCGGTAACTTTAAGGTCTGGAGATGTTGGTGTACCGTCAAGGTCAAATTTAAGTTTTAGGCGCTTTTCGTCCCCAAATGTATACAAATCTGGGTTTGTAGGAGTTGAGGGTTCTAAGTAAGACGATATGATCCGGTACATTTCATTGTCGGAGGGAGTAGCTGTCGGTCTTTGCGGGTCTTCCTGCAGCAGGAACTGAATTTTTGCTTTCGCCCGATCAAGCGCGGGAGTGGCGGCCGCCAGCACCTGCTGGTTCACGCGCACGTTACGCGCCGTATTAGCCCGATCGAACGATCGCAGCGTAATCGCCACAGTCAACAATATCACTACCAGCAACACCATCGTCACCGTCGGCAGCACAAACCCCGCCATCGGTAGTTTAGCCCTGCGGCCCATAGCCATCAGCGCTTGCAGCATTGCTCTCATCAGCCGCTTGGCCCCGGATCTGGTAACACCAGCAATCCGCCGCAGCAGGGATACGATAACTTTGGATAATTTGCTCTTAAACATTGACGCCTTCCTGAATAATTTCAGAGATGGTATTGCAGGTAGTTACTGCTCGACAGTACAATCCCATCTTTATTGTTCCCATTTTTTGCAACTTGCATATCAGCCTCTTGCACAAATTTCAATCTGTACTTTGGCTGAAAAATAAAACCCACAAACCCGCAACCAAAACCACCGCCGATAATATATTTTTCAGAGAAAGATTTTCCCAGCAAGGATGAGAGTTCCCTAACTCCACTCTAATCTAGTTAAATAGAAATGTCAGTACCAAGATTGAGAGTGAATTAGATCACCCCAAAACAGTGATCGCGATCTTATCCGACGTATTTCCCAGCCCGCCCAGACCGGCTTTGTTTGTGTAGGCTCGGTTTCAACCACCGGAATCTAGAATGTAGAGTGGGCGATCGAATTGTGGTTAGGCGTATCGGTGCGATCAAATCTAAATTGGGCGATCGAATTTCCGCGATGCCTCAAAGTGCGATCGAATTTCCATGATACCTCAAAGTGCGATCGAATTTTCGTTTTACCCCGGCGCACTGTCAGTACAAGTGCCAAATATAAACCTACCACCCCACCCATGAAACAAACTCCCAAACCCCCCGACTTCATCATCATCGGTGCCCAAAAAGGCGGCACAACATCTCTGTACAATTACCTAATCCAACATCCCCAAATCGCCCCCGCCGCCCAAAAAGAAATCCATTACTTCGACTTAAAATTCGACAAAAGCCCAGACTGGTACTATGCCCAATTTCCCCAGCCCCAAACAAGCGAAAATCTACTAACCGGAGAAGCCAGCCCCTACTACATCTGTCACCCCCAAGTTCCGCAACGAATCCACGATTTATGCCCGAAAGTTAAAATAATCGCCCTGCTGAGAAACCCAGTAGAACGCGCAATTTCCCACTATTATTACTATATCAAAATAGGCTACGAATCCCTATCATTAGAAAGTGCGATCGCCGCAGAACCCGAAAGACTCCAAGGCGAAATAGAAAAACTCCTAGCCAACCCAAACTACTACAGTTACGAACACCAACACCACAGTTATCTAACCCGCGGCATTTACGCAGATCAACTCCCAGCCTGGATGAAACTTTTTCCCAAATCACAACTTTTAATCCTCAAAAGCGAAGACTTATATACCAATCCCTTCGGCACATACAACAGCGTCTTAAAATTTCTAGAATTGCCGCCGCACCAACTACAAACCTACGAAAAATACAACGCCACCCAATATCCCCCCATCAGCGAGACAGTATACGAGCAATTGAGAACATATTTTCGATCGCACAACCAAAGACTAGCCGAAATGTGCGATCGAGACTTCGGCTGGGATTAAAATATTAAGCAGCGGCCGTAGCATTTGCTTCCAGAGGCTCGATTTCCTCCGGCGTAGCGTGACGGCGCGGATCATTAAAGCTGCGTGCCGCTAGCCAGTTAGAATTTTGCGCCGCCTCGCAACCAATCACGTAAAGCGAAGATTGGTTAAAAGCAGCCCAGAGAGCATCACAAGCCTGTTTATCCATCAGTGAATCGGCGATCGGGCGATCGTGAATCAGAGCAAATAAATCAAACTCATTTCGTTTTGGATTCCACTGATATTGCAAAGTAGGAGCATAACCCATTTCGATCAATTGTGCGATCGCGCGATCGGGCGTATATCCGTCCAAATGCACCCGATTGAGATAGATAGACACTTGGACATACTCATCTCTGGCAGGTAGCAGTCGGTAATTCGAGTTAGTCATCATTATTGGTCTCCGTGCAGTATTGACACTCCCCGGCCTTGAAGGCGCGGGGATTCTTGGATCAATCAGTCGATTTGCTCGTTGATGCTGCCATCAAA
>NZ_JAUBRH010000098.1:0-14255 GCF_036701775.1 Microcoleus sp. N9_A2
ACACGAGGACTGAGGAGAAGTACCCCAGAGAGAGACGGCTCTCTACTCATCAAATGCGACTTTGCACGTCGCGCTTCACCTCATCCGGCTCCTCTGTGTTAAGGTCATTGTCGTTGATACCTCTGTTACCCAATTTGATGGGTATAGGCTTGGCGCTATTGCAGCCAGATTTTGTACCGAGACTCCCATCTCTGGTTGTCTTTTCGTCGTGGCAATGACGGTGAAGTAATTGCATATTTTTATACTCATTCTTTCCGCCTTTCGACTTAGGAATGATGTGGTCAACTTCCATCACCGATTGTTCTGTGAGATGTAATCCGCAGTGGGTACATTTCCCTTTTTGTTTCTTCAGCAGTGTTGCCACCGTCTTAGGTACTTCAGGGTTTTGCCCCATTCTTGTACTCCAATAAACTAGGTTGCCATCATAAGGACTGGCATCGCCTTTAACTTTTACATGGCGCACTATTTCAGTGGCGCTATGTTTTAGTAACCGCAGTGGGTTTTCACCTTCTTGCCTGGTTGCGAATACCCAGTTATCTCCGCCTATGGTTTGCCAATATTTACTGGATATCCAATAACCCGACTTGTTCTGGTGGCGGTATTTTCCCCAGCTTTTTAGTTTTTGAAACATTTGACTGTCAGTTCTGGAGAATATCTCCTTGCTGACTAGGGTGCTGTAATAATTAGCCCACCCTCTGATGATGGGGTTCATTTGGGCTATGAGTGCAGCTTGGGAGGCTGCCTTATTCTGTTCTATTTTTTTGCAATCCGGTCATAATGTACCTTGACTTTTTCTTGGCTGGGTTTGATGAGTGTCTTGAATCCAAGTGGTTTTCCATTGGTATTACAACCTGTGTTATATTTTCCCGCTGGATACTGTCTGATGTTGAATCCCAGCAAGTTGAATCCAGCGCCCTGTCCTTCATGTCTTCTTAAAGTGTGGACAAGGCGTGTTTTACTTGGCTTCAATTCTAAACCCATGCCATTTAACCACTCGGAGATTATCTCTTTACATCTTTGGACAACGGTTATGTCTTCGTGCAATATCACGAAGTCATCGGCGTAGCGGATTAGGCTTAGGGAGTTGCGATTGTCTCGTTTTTTACCTGGCAGAGTTTCTGCCATCTGCTTAATCCGTTCTTCCATCCCGTGAAGGGCAATATTTGCCAATAGCGGAGAAATGACCCCGCCTTGTGGCGTACCCTCAGATGTGGGGAATAACTGTTTGCCGTCCATCACTCCTGATTTGAGCCATGCTCCTATTTGGCGTTTTAATGTTGGGAATGTGTTTAGCTTTTTGAGAAGTTCCCCGTGATTAATTCTGTCGAAGCATTTAGCAATGTCAGCATCCAGCACATACTTAGCTTTTTGCTTAATCGCACCAAAAATTGCCCCGATTGCATCATGGCATGACCGTCCAGGTCGGAATCCGTAGGAGTTGGGTTCAAATCGTGCTTCCCACTCCGGTTCAAGTGCTAGTTTTACTAACGCCTGAAGCGCCCTGTCGTATATCGTGGGAATACCAAGGGGACGTTTTTCGTCTGTCCCTGGTTTATCTATCCATACCCTACGGGTAGGTTTAGCCTTCCCCTTTAGCTCAAGTTTTTTCACCAGTGCCAGCCTTTGGACGGGCGAGAGTGATTTAACTCCGTCTACTCCGGCTGTTTTCTTGCCTTGGTTAAGTAGTTAAGCAAAATTAATTACATAATTATCTCCAAATTCTTTAAAAATTTTTTCTACAGATGAAACAAGAGATTGCCAGCTAGAGTAGGCATCTATTTCGAGCCATTGATATTTTATAAACGCCACAAAATCTCAATTAAATTCAATTCAGGTGAATAAGTCGGCAATTCAAATATAGTTAAACCGCGTTTTTTCCATTCTTCAATTTTCTCGAAAATGGCATGAAGAGTATGAATAGAAGCTTGATCTACTACAATAACTGTTGGCCGCTCCACCACAGCAAAGAAAGTATCTATGCAGGCTATGATTACATCAGAATTAATAGTCTGCTCTGAAACATAAGCATGAAGAGTGTTTTGCCGATTCATGATTCCCAAGACATTTAAACGCTTAGTTCTACGACTATCAATTGACAAATATTTACCAATATCTTGCCATCCATAAGGGACACAAGGAATGCCACAAAATCCGGATTAATCCAAATAGTATAAATCAATTTTTCCCTCATCTTCTAATTGTTTTAATTCTGACAATTTTTCTTTTTTTTCCTTGTATTCTATGGGGTCCAGCTTGCCGCCAACACCTCGACGCATCCTATGCCAACTCATATTTTTTTTTAATTATTCTCTTAATTGTTTCCGTACTTGTATTAATACACCATTCTTCTTTAATTTTTTGTACTACTTGCTTTAATTGTTTTGGTTGTAATTTTACCCAGTCCTTAATTTGATCTGATTGTGCGGAATTAAATGTTTCTTTTCTGCCTCTACCTGGTTTATTATATAATCCAAGCATTCCCTCATTTTCCCATCGATTCAACCAGTTATACATGGTCTTATAACTAACTTTAAAGATTTTCATCAAATTTTCATTTTTGATATTTTGTGAAACCAAAATTAAAAATTGTGCTCTTTGACGCACTTGATGATGTCTGCTTTCGCGATAAATTCGGTTTAGCAATTTCAAGGAAAGTGGATTGATATATCGAAGTAAAAACATATAAAATTCCTTTGAATACAACTTGATATTTTCAGTATATCATATTAGTTGATTTGTGTAATTAATTTTGTTGAGCTACTTATCTTGTGTCACACGACGCACCGCCAGCATCTTCCCTGACCAAGACCTCATCAAAGTCTTTTGGAGTCTGCGAACTGCTTTAACATCACCACGACTAGAGGCTCTGAATATTCTCTTTTGAAGCTTATAAACTCGGATTTCTAGCTTGCGCCAGTCAACCTTGTTTCATTCCACCGTCTGATTGTTCAGCGTATTAGACATATACACTACTACTTGAGACTATTCATTCCTGATCACCGTGAGTCTGTCAGCCTATCCTTGTCATTACAACAAGGCGTTTGCTTCTGACTCAATCCTTCCCACTCGTAGCATCCGGTTAGCACTTACTCTTGGTATATTCGACCTCGAAGAGAGCTTATGAGGGGGTTATTTCGTTCCAAGTGTCCATACTATGAATCTTTAGAGTTCCACTGTCCACCAGGTTTATATCGAGATGCTGTTGGTCGCCGTAGTAAACGCCAACCTCTTATCCTTTACCTTTTGGTTCCAGCTAATCAGTCCTTTTTGCTGGTTCGGAATAATGATGGTTCAGTCGTGGATTCAGGCGTAATGCTTTACTCATGGATTCTTTGCTTGCCCCTCACTATCCTGGACTGGAAGTGTTGAAAGGCTTTCACCCCCGCTTTACGGATTGATGGCTAGTCTCTACCGTAGGGGACATGGTTTTTATCCATGTTCTGTGTGCTTTCACCTGGCATCTACAGGGGAGGGATTCTCACCCTCATGGTTCACTCAGTTGTCATATGTTTCAGTCAATAAGATAGACTGATATTATGCGGCTAATCCTCTCAAACCCTTATCGGACTTGAGTTTCTAGCCAACGAATCGCACGCTACGCTTTCCACTGACATCACCTTTTAAAAAACGATCAAACGTTACCTTAACTCGCTTAACTGCATCTTGGAGGACTTGAGAATAAATCTCGGCATACCAAGGATGAGTTTTCTTGAGTTGAGGTAATGTTTTTTTCTGGGTGTAGTAATCTGGATTGTCTCGCAGTTCCGGTAAGTAGCAAACTAGCGGACACGCATTGACGGAACAACGGTTTTGTTCGTACCAGTTGAATCGATCTGCCAACAAATAGTTGTACTGTGCACATAACATTGACAACCATCTGTCAATCTCAATGGCTTGTAATTTTGTTGGACGTAATCGATACTGGTAAGAAGTTTTCATGAAGCGGTGAATGTTTGATTGCAGTCGCTACTTATCAATTACTGTTAATATAGTTGAATGCGTTACTTGATGTCAAGTTCATGAGTGAATATTTTATTCATACAATCAGCGAGGTTTCTACCTAAGAGTGTTAATTTTTATTGCCAAATCTCAACTGGCGACAGAAATGTTTAAAAAGGTGTGTTGAAAAAAGTCGAATAAAATAATTTGTTCGTCTCGTCATCCACCCGCCCACCGCTCAAAACATTGTTTTGAATTGGTTGACGGGTGGAATCCTCTCCTCACCGCGCCTTTCATCCCACACTAATCGAAGCGACAAGCGTGTGGGGATTCCCGTCTGTTTAGCTAAAGTTCAGTTCCACTATGTTGTATAAAGCAGTACACGCTGATAGTATCGCAACTCGCAGGTTCGATCGATACGCGGTTGAGATTCCTGAACAGATTTTAACGGTTTGGAGGACTTGGGGTGCTTAGGGTGCGTTTATAGGGAGGACTTCAGTTCTTTGATTTTTATGAGGGCTTTAGTCATCACTACAAAACGGATTTTAAGCAATCAAAATTCCCAAAAATATGCCATTCCTTCCATGATTCCCCAAGCGCAAGCAGAACCAGCTAAATAATGATGTTTAGTGCCGCATTCGCGATGCCATGCCAAGAGTTCGGACATAGCGTTAGCGACGATTACTCCCCGAACATCTTGTTCAAACATACTGATATCGTTGCCAGAATCACCGCAAACTAATGTTGCTTCAGATGGAATTTGTAGGCGCTTTTGTAAATAAGTAAGGGCATGGCCTTTATTGCTAGTTTGCGGTAAAATATCCACATCGCGATTGCTGCTAAAAATGATTTGAGCTGGCAGTCCCGATTCAGTTAACTTTTGCTGCAAAGCCTGGACAGTCGAGCTATTTTCTGCTGCTGGCTCCAGACTATAACTGATTTTCCAAGGATTTTGTTCTTTTAGGGATTGGGGTTTAAGCTGGGAAAACTGCTGAGCTAAAGAGGCGATCGCCATTTTATCCCAGTCTTGAGAAAGATACTCTGCCCAATCTAAGTCGAGGATTCCGTCTTGGTAAATTTCGCTGCCTACACCTGCGATCAAATAGTCTGGTGCTAGCAGGTGCTTTTGGGCAATTAATTCGCAAGTTGAAGCATGAGAACGCCCGGTAGCGTAAACCAAACAAATTTGCGATCGCTGTGATTGCAAGCGCTGGTTGAAAACTTGAGTTGCTGCGTCATCTCCGACTAGCGTGTTGTCTAAATCTGTAACTAATAAAAACTTCATTTTGGGAATTAGTCAGTAGTCATCAGTGATCTGGAATCGAGGGCTTCCTAAAATTCTTTTAACTATTTATAAGAATTTGTTAAACAAAACACATTTATAAGCAAACTTATCGTTTAAGATTGGCAAAATTAAATTTTCAACAAGTGGTGTGAGTTTTATGGTGAATAATGCAACCTCCGTTAAAGCTTTTTGGCTGTCTTTCTTGATTTCTGGTGCAGCAGTGCCTTTGGCGCCGATCGCAGCAACAGCTCAAATTCAGGATACCTCAACTCCAGAAGTTGCGCTAGAAGCGAGTGCCGTCCCTACGGCTACCCCAGACGCAGCGCAGGCAGCAGGTAAGATTGAGATACCGCAGTTAGCGGCGATTACCACAGAGACTAACTCCGCAGTCGATCGTGCTTTACCCGACACAGATGCAGCATGGGTGAATCGCGCTTTACCCGACACAGATACAGCATGGGTGAATCCCGTTTTACCCGACACAGATGCAGCATGGGTGAATCGCGCTTTACCCGACACAGATGCAGCAATAGTCGATCGTGCTTTACCCAAACAAGATGCAGCAACAGTCGATCGTCCAACAACAACCCCAGAAATAACGGAGGCAATTAGCGAATTGCCTCCACAGAAGTTAGAAATTGCAAACTCTCCTCAGTCTCAAAACGTTGCTGAAGCCGGCAAAGTTGCCGACATCAGCAGCGAGACGGGCACCGCTGATGACCTCAGCATACAAGAAGACGCAGCACAAGTCACTTCTGTTTCCCAACTCTCCGACGTGCGGCCGACAGATTGGGCTTTTCAAGCCTTGCAATCCCTAGTAGAAAGATACGGCTGCATTGCGGGATATCCAGACGGCACATTCCGAGGGAATCGGGCAATGACTCGGTATGAATTCGCCGCCGGGTTAAACGCTTGCTTAGACCAAATTACCAAACAACTTGGCGGTTCTACTGGTAATTTAGTCAAGCGAGAAGATTTACTTGCTTTGCAAAGATTGCAAGAAGAATTTGCGGCAGAATTAGCTACATTGCGCGGTCGAGTAGATGCTTTAGAAGCCCGCACTGCCGAATTAGAAGCCAACCAATTTTCAACTACTACTAAACTCAACGGATTTGCTTGGTTTAACCTGACTGGAGCTTTTGCGGGCGATCGAGTCAGAGTTGAAGCAACAAATGGAAATGCTGCTCCGCTCGATCGAGTAGCCGGACGCGATCCTGTCACCAACAGACCAATTGTGCAGAGAGTGGACGATCCAGAAATCACTTTCAGTCAGTTAGTTTGGTTGACTCTCACTACTTCCTTTACAGGGAAAGACGAATTGATTACACAGCTAGCGGTAGGTAACGGCAATTCCCCAGCCAACCAGTATACTTCAACGGGTTTTTTCAATACATTCGGCACTCCTTTTCTCGACCAGACTGCTGGGGTGAATCCCAATGAAGTTACCCTGCGAGAACTTTCCTATCGGTTCCCGCTTAGCAACCGCTTCCAAGTAGTAGTCGGGCCGAGGATTAATTTCTACCGCTACTTTGACAACAATAGGTTTAACTTTTTCGTAGACGGTGCGAGCAGCTTTAATTCTAACAACAGCCCTTTGTTAAGCGCTACCCGACGCGGTGCCGGTGCTTTGGTTTTGTGGGATATCGCCCGCGCATTGAAACTGCGTTTTGGCTATTTGGGCGAGAGTACAGAATTTTTGCCAACTTCCGTGTTTAATTCCGCTTCCAATCCGTCTCAAGGCTTGTTTGGTGGGACAAATACGACTACAGCAGAATTAACCTTCAGTCCGAGCGACCGGACTAATTTGCGCTTTTTGTACAGCCGTTCAAACATCCAGCAAATCGGCGGCTTAATTGGATCTCCTAACAGCAAGCCGTTAAACGGTGTGGCAGATGACGGTTTTGGTGGCCGCCTGGGGAATGCGACTGCGAATACTTATAGTTTCAATTTCGATTGGTTAGTCGCTCGCCGCTTTGGTCTTTTCGGCCGCTACGGCTACGCCGAAACCAATATATTTCCCAAGACTAACCGACCCGACGGCACGATCAAAAATCAATCTTATCAGTTAGGAGTTGCCTTTCCCGATTTGTTCAAAGAAGGAGCTTTGCTTACGGTATCATATTTAGTACCTTTTGACTTTACTGGCGGTCGGAGGTTTCTGGTTTCTGGCGGAGGGAATGGCGGCACGCAGTACGAAATTGAGGCAACTTATTATTTTCCTATCACCGACCATGTTTCGATCGTGCCAGCATTTTATGCGATCGGCAATGCCAATAATTTCGATAATAACCAGACAATTTTTGTGGGCAATTTGCGGACTCAGTTTAGTTTTTAATTCCCAGCATAAGTAGATACCGTAGGGTGCGTCGCTACCCTCCAATCTGCAATTAAAATAGAAAATATGGTAGCGACGCACCATACAAGATACCCACGTTGCAGCCAAAATAAACCGGTTTTTTTTTGGATCAACCCGGTTTGTAGATATCGGACTGTTCCTTTTTCCTGACTCCTTCTACTTAATTGGAATTTCGATGATAAATTCAGTACCTTTACCGGGTTCCGAGAGGCACTGCAATTTGCCGTTGTGTTTTTCAACGACTATTTGGTGCGAAATTGATAAACCCAAACCTGTGCCTTTACCTACGGGTTTTGTGGTAAAAAATGGGTCAAACAAACGCACAATATTATCTTCGGGAATGCCAGGACCGTTGTCTTTAATCCGAATGCAAATGCTCTTGTTATCAATCGTTTCAGTTTTAATTGCGATCGTAGGAAAGCTAGAATCAGCGGTGTTTTTTTCTTTGCTGCTGCTTTCTTCCAAGGCGTCCATCGCATTGGCCAATACATTCATAAATACCTGATTTAACTGTCCGGGATGACAGTTGATTTGTGGCAGCTCTCCGTATTCTTTAATCACTTTAATGCCCTGCCAGTTGGGTTTGGCTTTCAGTCGGCTGTTCAACATTAACAAGGTACTTTCTAAACCTTCGTGAATGTCGGCAGTTTTGATTTTCGCTTCGTCCGCCCGCGAGAAATTGCGAAGAGTTTGAATAATTTCTACAATTCGCTCGCATCCGGTCTGCATCGAATTGAGCAATTTTGGCAGGTCTTCTGCTAGAAATTCTAAGTCTATATCTTCGGCTTGTTGCTGAAGTTTTGCTGGGGGATTTGGGTACTCTTCTTGATAGACTTGCACGATTTCTAATAAGTCTAAAACGTAGCCTCGGACGTGGCAGAGGTTGCCCGCCACAAAGCCAACTGGGTTGTTAATTTCGTGGGCAATTCCTGCTAGCACCTGTCCGAGGGAAGACATTTTTTCGGTTTGTACTAACTGCATTTGAGTTTGCTGCAATTCGCGCAAAGCTGTTTGGAGTTCTTGGGATTTTTGGTGGTCGCGATCGGCGGCGGCGGCCCGTTCTTCCTCAACTCCGATCGCCCCGGCAATAATTCCGATCAGCTTGCAGTCGGCTTCTGTGGGCGCGATCGACTCAGTGTACAGGACGCACAGCGCACCCACGTAATTGTCGCCCAGCCGCACTGCTTGTCCCAGATAGCTTCGCAGTTGGTAGCGGATGACAGCGGGATCGATTTGGGCGTAGATCGTGTTCTGCAAGTCAGGAATGGCCACAGCCCGATCGCTTCCTTTGCTGCATACGTCGGTGCAGATGTGGCCCTCGGCGCGATCGACCAGCGGGTAGTCCGGCGGCGCTTGCCAAGTCGCGATCGCGCGCAGCAGACCGCCACCGACGCGACTGTAGATAGTGCTGCTTCCGCCCAAAAGCTCGCCGGCTAAGGATGTCAGCCGCTGGATGTTCTCAGCGGCGTCGGTGGTGAATCCCAAAAAGCACTCGTTGATTTTGCTGAGGCGGTACTCTGCTTGCCTGCGCGCCGTCATGTCGCGGGAGTTGATCACAATTCCCCTCACAGTGGGGTCTGCTAGCAAGTTAATGCCCACGCCTTCGAGAAAACACCAAGAACCGTCAGCGCGCCGGAACCGACCTTCTAGGGCGATGGGATCGCCTGGATTTGCCATCAGTTTTTCGCCGTCGGAAATCACCGAGGGAATGTCGTCAGGGTGGATGAAATCGAGGGCAATAAGATTGGCGAATTCCTCTGGTTCGTAGCCCAAAACTCTTTCTACAGAAGGGCTTTCGTAAACAATGTGACCGCTGGCGGAAAGAATAGTAATGATGTCGGAACTGTTGAGAATTAGCGATCGCCACTTAGCCTCATTTTGGAACAAAGCTGACTCGGCTTGTTTGCGATCGGTAATATCCTCTACCATTTGCAAAATAAACTGTGGCGTTCCCTGACTGCTGTCGATGACAGAGGCGCTGAGGCGTCCCCACCTGATGCTGCCGTCTTGGCGGAGGTAGCGCTTCTCGATTTGGTAAGCTTCGCGGGATCCCGCGGCCAACTGTTGGCGCAACTCGCGCGAAACTTGTGTGTCTTCCGGGTGCGCGCAGTCGTCGAGGCCCATACCCCGCAGTTCGGCTTCCGATCGCCCCAGCATAGCTTGAAATGCCGGGTTAGTGGCGATCGCAACACCTTCGAGGGTAGCGACTACCATGCCGATCGCACCGCGTTCAAAAATTGCCCGAAACCGCTGTTCGCTGTCTCGCAAAGCTGCATCCGCTGCCACTTCCTGCGTGATGTCCCGCCCCGCGACTGCCAAACCTTTGCGCGAACCGTCGGGGTTGAACAGCGGCACTTTCCGCACTTCAAACAAATTGCTGCCGCCTGTGGGCAAGGGGACAATTTGGCGGCTGGAGGTGAGAGTGCCTGCTTGCCAGGTTGTTTCGTCGGTTTCCTGCCAAGTTAGCAGGATTTCTCTGACTCTCGGATCGGCGGCGGCAGCGAGTTCGGCAGTAGTTTTACCTTGGTAGTCTGCGGTTTCCCAGCCCAAAAGTTGAAGGGCGCAGTCGTTGGCAATCAGCCAGCGCCCCTCGCTGTCTGTGAGGTTGATCGCGTCGGGCACGGCGTTAATCGCGGTTTTCAACCAGTATTCTTGATTTCGCAGGGCTGCTTCGGCTTGTTTGCGATCGGCGATTTCGGCGACGGTTCCTTCGTAGTAAAGGAGTTCGCCAGCTTCGTCGCGGACTTCGCGCACGTTTTCCGAGATCCAGGTAGTGCTGCCGTCTTGGCGGCGGACGCAGGACTCAAACTCTTTCAGGGAGGCATTTTGGCTGATTTCTGCCATGAAGGAAGCGCGGCGGGTGCGATCGGCGTAAAGGTTTTTTGCCGAACATTTTGCGATCAGTTCTGACGGGGAATCGTAGCCGTACATTCGGGCGAGTGCCGGGTTGGCGCTGAGGTAACGCCCGTCTGGGGCGGTTTGAAATATGCCTTCGGTGGCGTTTTCAAAGATGCTGCGGTATTTTGCCTCGGCTTGTTTGAGGGCTTCTTCTGCTTGGAAGCGATCGGTGATATCAGATTGGACGCCGATGAAGTGGGTAACGAGCCCGCTGCTGTCGCGCACCGGCGAGATGGTAAGTTCGTTCCAGAAGGGGGTGCCGTCTTTGCGGTAGTTTTTCAGAACTACTTTGCAGTCGTGTTGTTCTTTCAGGGCCACGCGGATTTGATCGACTGCAGCGCCATCGGTATCCGGGCCTTGCAGGAAGCGGCAGTTGTGCCCGATTATTTCGCTGCGATCGTAGCCTGTAATCCGCTCGAAAGCCGGGTTGCAGTAGACTATGGGCTTGTCCGGCCGGGTAGCGTCTGCGATCGTGATGCCGTTGCTGGTAGCTGCCAGGGCGCGATCGTACAGCCGAAATACTTCTTCTATTAAATTCGGTGTGCCGCCAGTACGAGTCGGCGATAGCGTTTCAGAAGGAATGCTTATATCTATCTGCATGAGTTTCTATAAATAGAGTTTATTGTAGATCCCGACTGGCAGCACACCCTAGACTTTAACAGAATTGCCTGTTTTCCACAGGCAGAAGTTAGAAGGCTATTAAGCAGAATTTGGGCGGTAAATCCTACCTAAAAAAATCTGGCTTCCCTCGTTTTTTTTCTCTTTGCTTCTGCCTTTTGCCTTCTACCTTCAAACGAATCCTACTTGTTAATTTATAATAGCTGTTCCCGCAATCCCTCTATCTTTGGTATGGTTTGCTTGGCAGAGTTTAGGCAGCTTACAAGTTTGGGCATTTATTTTTTTGATTAAATAAAAAATACATCATCCGGCTCTACTAAAAAAAAATAATTAAATACTTTTTAGTTAAATGATTCAAACTCTTCTGAAAAAAACCGAGAAAACATTAATTTTGAAGAAATACAGCAAGTTCCGAAATATCGTCGATCGCGAAAGTCGGTTCTAGGGCGAGACACTGAGCGCGATCGCCATATCCGTAAGCCGCCCAACAAACATCTATCCCAGCATTTTTAGCAAACAGCAAATCAATCGCTGTATCGCCAACCATTAAAATTTGACTGTTCTCAAACTCCGGGAACAGCGGTTTAATAATCGAGTGAAAAACCGCCGGGTTTGGCTTCATAATCATTTCTCCATTATCACCTAAAATTAAATCAAAAAAACTGTAAACTTTCAATTTCTGCAGTAACAAATTCACAAAACTAACGTGTTTGTTGCTGAAAACTCCCAGGCTCAATCCAGACTGGCGCGCCAACTGCAATAGTTGCTTTGTCCCCGGAAATAAATCTACCTGCTTTTCACCTTCCGTCCGATAATAAGAGCGGTAAGTTTCAACCCATTCGGGAATTGCGCTTTCCTCGATCGCCGGATGGAGGATTTTAAAAGTATTTGGTAAATTGATGCCGATCGTACCTATAATAGTATCAGCAGCAGGCGGGGTAATATTGAAACTTTCAAAAGTTTTTGTAAAGCAATATACAATCGCTTTGTGAGTAATTGCCAAAGTGCCGTCGAAGTCAAAAATAATTAACTTGTACTTACTCATATTTCTGAATTTTTTCTAGATAGCAATCGGAGGTTTCCAATGACCTAATAGCATGATTAATCTCTAAGTCACTAATTATAAGTATAATCTTTAAACATTCAAGAGGTCAACATGAGTGTCACCGAAAAACCAGAAATTATAGCAACTGATTTCCCTGACCACACTCAATTACCCGACTCCGACGGTACTTTTGTGAAAAACTTCCAAGAACATCCTCAAAGCATCCTGTTAACAACATCAATCCGACCGATTTTAGACCAAATTCATCCCGACGGACAATACTGCATCGGTCAAGATTCCGGTATTTACTGGCGAGTGGCCCGGCCCCCGGAACCGCCAGAAAGAGGAGCCGAAGCACCTGATTGGTTTTACGTGCCCGACGTGCCGCCAACTCTTGACGGAAATCTTCGTCGCTCCTATGTCATGTGGCAGGAATTAATGCCGCCTCGGATTGTACTTGAATTTGTTTCTGGCGATGGCAGTGAAGAAAGAGATAGGACTCCTCGCGAGGGCAAATTCTGGATTTACGAACGGATAATTAGACCTGCTTTTTACGGCATTTATGAAGTCAAAAAGGCACAAGTTGAAGTGTATCATTTGGTAGAGGATAGGTTCGAGTTAGTCCCACAAAATGAGCGCGGACATTACAAAATCGAGCCAATGGGATTGGAATTAGGCATTTGGCAAGGGGTTTATCAGGGCGTAGAACTGCCTTGGCTGCGCTGGTGGGATGCCTCCGGGAATTTGCTGCCGGCAGCCGAGGAACGGGCAGAACAAGCCGAATTAATGGCAGAACGAGAACGACAAAGGCGCATAGAAGCTGAGTTGCGAATTCAAGCTTTAGAAGCGCGTTTGCGAGAGTTAGAAGGCGAGTAATACCATTTTAGATTGGAGATGACTGAGGACTATCGGGGTTGGGATGTTCATAAGTCATTGGCAATTCTTCAATTCTTTAATCAAAAATCTAAATTCCCATCAGTCGCAGGTTCCGGTAGGGACACGGCAATTCAGTGTCCCTAGGAATATCATGTGCTGTAAAAACCCGAGCGCCTAGCAGCCTCCTCAGAAACGATATAAACATTCATCGGTTATCATCGGAAATTTGCGTAGCATAAAACTTCATTAAGATTGTAAGCATCAATAAACAAGGGTAGTATCATATAGTAGACCTCTTGCAAAAAAAATCTATGTTACAATTAAAGGTTTTGAGTTTGAGACCCCAGAGCTAACTCATAATTGTCAAGTGCTGATATAACCTGCAATCTGCTCCACTTAAGCCAAACCTTTGATTATAGCATAAAATTATTTTGCAAGAGGTCTAGTCAAGAAAGTCAAATAAAAAATTGTTGCGCTAGTTAAAAAATGGAGAGTCTGGATGCAACTAGCAGAGAGGCACATCATTAAATCTACGGAACACCGTTTCGCTGAGATTGATGAATTAGCTTTTAAATCCAAGAATCTCTACAATGCCGCTAACTACGTCATTCGTCAGAGTTTTGTCTATGGATGGGGTTATATCAATTACAACGAAATGAACCGTTCGATGAAGTCTCATCCATCCTACAAGGCAATGCCCGCCAAGGTAAGTCAACAAATCTTGATGATATTGGACAAAAATTGGAAATCTTTTTTTGAAGCTCTCAAAGCTTACAAGATTGAGCCAACGAAATTTACTGGTCGCCCCAAGTTACCAAAGTACAAAGATAAAGTTAAAGGACGGAATATTCTCGTCTATACGATTCAGGCGATTAGTAGCAAGCAATTGAAGAAAGGAATCATCAAGCTTTCGGGTACTAATATCTTAATCAAGACCCAGGTAAATCCCGAGCAACTTTGTCAAGTCAGACTGGTACCTAAGTGCGATTCCTATGTAATTGAGGTGATTTATAATGAACCGGAGTCCACCGTCGAACCGATTCAAAAAGAAGCAGTAGCTAGTATCGATTTGGGACTAAATAATTTAGTGGCGTTAACTTCAAATCAGTCGGGTTTTATCCCTCTCCTGATTAACGGGCGACCATTGAAATCGCTCAATCAGTTCTACAACAAGCGTAAGGCGCAACTACAATCTCAATTAAAAGGAAGTAGTAAGACATCATCCCGTATTCAACGCC
>NZ_JAUBRH010000099.1:0-14121 GCF_036701775.1 Microcoleus sp. N9_A2
TCTTGCACCATTACTGCCTTTATTCGTCCGAAAATCCATACCGTGTTTACTTCAACCACTGATTCAGCAAGCCCTAACTAGGACGGGCAAGATGCCCGTTCCACAAAAAACATTTTTTCTTGTGGAACAGGCATCTTGCCTGTTACAAAATTTGATTAAAATGAATTTTGCAAGAGGTCTATTAAAAGTAGTCACGCCGGAAAGCGCCGATACAGTCAAGTAAGGGAGATATTTTTTAATCAATTTCCAGTCAGCAACTGCCGCCCGCACCGTGAATGGAGCTAAAGTTGCCACAGCAATCGCCCATCGCCAAAAAGCTAAACCTACTGGCAAAATATCCTGATTTAAAGCTCTAGCAACGATGAAGTTTCCCGCCCAAATAATCGTCGCAACTACTGCCAAAGAATAACCCATTGACATTTTATTGTTCATGATTTATGTTGCACAATCATTTGATTGATATAGCTACCGCAGATGAAGGGCATATCAACACAGATTGACGCAGATAATTCAAGAAAATAGAGAGAATGAATGCGAAACATTTTTTTATTTTGTTTGATTGTTTCTAGGTGGTTTTGTCAGTTTCATTTGAATCCAGTTAAAGATGGGAATTAGATATAAATAAAAGGCATAAGGGATAAAATCTGCATTGACGCTCAAGATAGTTGCAGGCACTAATCCGGCGATATTCCAAGGAATTAATGGAGAAATCACAACAGCGGTGTTTTCTAAGTCTACAGCAAGTTGATAATTATCTAATCCCTCTTTTCGGTATTTTTCCTCAACTAACTGATGAGTTAGAAGGATGGCGATTGTTTGGGTGCAGCCAAATGCAGCCGCTAAAATTCCTATGATTGTCGTCCCCCCAAATAAATCGCCTCTGGTTCGAGCTTTGTTTAGATACAATTCAATAAATTCTAACGTTCTCGTCCCGGCAAAAAGGCCGGCAAATGCTGTCGATACAATTACAATTATTGAAACTTTGACCATCGACAAAATCCCTCCTCCCGCCACAATATCTTTTAAACTAGAAGTTGATTCTAACTTGAATCCGGCGATCGCGAATTGCAGAATGTCCAGCGGCAAATAACCTTGGAGTAAAATGGCGATCGCGCTTCCGGCAATTAGACTAACAGTCATGGCAATTTTGACCTCAACTCGCAAAACACAAATAATTAAAATTGTCAAGGCTGGCAACCAAGTTATCCAGTTGAGATTGAAGGCTTTGCCAAGTTCCAAAGCCAGGTTGTTTCCAGCAACTTCTACGGGATTTGCTAAGGATAAGATTAAATACAAGATGCTGGAAACTATCAGCGGGTAAAAAGCTGTTACCGCCATATTTTTGAGGTTTGTATAAATGTCTGTGCGGGTAATGGCGGCAATCAAATTAGCGCTAGAAGACATCGGAGAACACCGATCGCCAAAATAAGCTCCGGCAATTATTGCCCCGGCGATCGTATTGGGATTGACACCGCTGCCCTTGGCTGCGATCGTTAAAGCAATGCCGATCGTGCTCGCAGTACCAAAGGAAGTTCCCAGCAGCACAGAAACCGTGCTAGTTAAGATAAACGCCCAAAAGATAAAATACTGAGGGCTAATCAATTTAATTCCCCAATATACGAGAACCGGAACTGTCCCCGCAGCCATCCAGACGGCCATGACTGCCCCGATTAACAGTAAAATACCGATTACTGAAAAAGACTTTTGACTTCCAGCAACAGCCATTTTGATTAAGCTGTTTATATGAAATCCTCTTCTCAACAAAATGGCAATAAAAATTGCCATAGAAGCTAGCAACGGATAAAGTACAAAATAACCTTTTATCGCACTAAATAAAAGTAAAACAAATGAAATAATAACAAAAAATAGCAAATCCATTATTGATGGGCTTTCATGTATTCTCGCAGTAAGGTATTGATCTGGGTTTGATAACCACGACCTTGAGATTTAAACCACTCCAAAACATCACTGTCAATGCGTAAGGTAACTTGAGCTTTAGTCTTAGGGTTGGGCAAGCCTCGCTGAACTATGGCTTTAGCAAACATTTCAGGCGTAATTTCAGGGCAATCAGAGAAATCAATATCTTCATCAGTCATGGCATCTAGGCGTTGCCAGTCAGTTTGAGATTTGCTCGAAGTAAATTCGTTGTTCATATTTAGTTGCTTTTCTAGCAGAAATAATGCGGGTACATTCCTCTCGTTCCGTATGGACGATAGCGACTACTCGCCCTTGCAACAAACCAAAAGTCACAAACCTTTGCTCTCCATAACTGAATCGTTCATCCTCAACTGTTACGATTTCTCCATCAAAAACTAATGGAACGTCGATAAAGTCAATTCCATGTTTGCTAAGGTTGGTAAGACGTTTAGTCTCATCCCACTCAAATTCCATACCTTGATTGTCACTAGATATTGTAACTACAATTTGTCGTTACAGCCACTTACTTTAACACATCTTTGGATCGCCCACTTCGCCCCCTTCGCCCAATCACCCCAAATATCCCAACACCGCTGCTACCCGACGCCGCAGTCCATTAAAACAAAACGCTAAAATAGTAGATCCAACAATTTGGGAGTTAATATTTGACACTTGCACCCGATCGCGAAAACGTCCTAGCTTGGCTCTCACACCGCGTTCCTGCCGCCCGCATCACACATATCCTCGGAGTCGAACAAACAGCAGGTGACTTGGCTCGCCATTACGGCCTCGACGAAGCAAAAGCTCGATCGGCAGGACTGCTGCACGATTTGGCAAAATACTTTAAACCCCAACTGCTGCTGCTTATGGCTCAGAAGGAAGGTTTAGAGTTAGACTCAGTGTTGGAAGCACACCCGCATTTGCTGCACGCAGACGCCAGCGCGATCGTCGCTAGAGACGAATTCGGGGTGGTCGATCGAGAAATTTTGGACGCGATCGCCAATCACACCCTCGGCAGACCAAACATGAGCCAGCTCAGTTGTACCGTATTTATAGCAGATACTATAGAGCCGAGCCGCGGCAACACAGCCGAACTAGCAGCACTGCGCGAAGCAAGTATGCAAAATCTTTATGCCGCCGTGTGGCAAACTAGCGATTATTCTCTGAAATATTTGCTAGAAACTCGCTGCTACATTCACCCGCGCACCGTACTTACCCGCAATTGGGCGCTGCTTATGGCTCGCGCGGAATCGCCGGAAACAGGAAATTCGACGGGAAAGTCGATCGAACAAATCACAAGTTAACAGTAAAATTTACCAGCAATCCTGTACTTACTTTTGGCTTGAACCTAACTCCTATTTCCAGTCTCAAACTGCCAACAACCGATTCCCCTTTACTGTCTCAATTAGGAACTTAAACACTTAATGTCAGATCTAACCCAACTCGAATATTCCAGAACTCAGTCTACAGTAACCGACAGCACCTCCCCAGACGAAGCGCGCGGCCTGATCATGACCGCGGCCCAAGCTGCCGATGACCGCAAAGCAGTTGATATTGTATTGCTCCAAGTGTCAGAAGTATGCTATCTGGCAGACTACTTTGCGATCGTCACCGGATTTTCCAACGTCCAGGTACGAGCCATCTCCCAAGCCATCGCCGACCAAGTAGAAGAAGAATGGGGACGGTTGCCACTGCGTACACAAGGGCTATCAGACGCCAGTTGGGTCGTCATGGACTACGGCGACGCGATTATCCACATCTTTAAACCTCAAGAGCGCGAATTCTACAATTTAGAAGCGTTCTGGGGACACGCCGATCGCCTTGATTTTTCAGTCGCAGAGGAACGCTAATGTGAAAAACGCTTCTGTTTCTATTTGTCCTGTTCCCCAAGAACAGCGCCCGGTCAATGAATACCAAGAACTTACAGAATCCTGGTTTTTTAGCTGGGTAACTCTCGATTGGCCCGCATATCTGGCAAAACTGGCTTGGGTATGCGGTTGGAGTTGCTTGATATCCGGGCCACTCGCAGCAGCCAGCTTTGCTCCAGGCAAGTATCCAGTTCAGTTTTTGCTGTGCGGTGCTGCCGGTGCCGGTTTTATTCTAGGATTAGCTTTGCTGCGACTTTACTTGGGTTGGTTCTACGTGCGATCGCGCCTGGACAATCCCACAGTCGTCTACGAAGAGTCTGGCTGGTACGATTGTCAAGCTTGGCCGAAAACTCCCGAAGTTTTAGCTCAAGACCAATTGATAGTCAACTACGAACTAGAACCAATTCTCAGGCGTCTGCGGCAGACATTTTATGGTTTGACAGTATTGCTGGTTGCCGGGGGAATAATTTGGAGCTGTTTGTAATCGAAAATGGTAACAAGAGAGTTTTGAGTTGTAGGGGGGGGTGCCAAGAGTGTCCGCTCCGCAAGTTTTGAGTGAGAAATGATCGCCAAAAGATTAACGAAGCAACCCGCAACTCACAAATTACAACTGGCAACTCAAAACTTTCACGGGCCCCAGTCTAAAATCTAAAATCTAAAATCTAAAATTGATATGACAAGGGGAAAACGAACCCAAGCTCCCGAACTGGAAGTCACACTGCTGCGCGAAGGTATTGTGGAATCTAGGCATCGCGCCCAAGCCGCTGTCTGCGACAAGCGCGGGCGCGTTCTGTCCGTTGCCGGTAACTCGGAAACGGCGACATTTGTGCGTTCTTCTCTCAAGCCTTTTCAAGCTTTGGCTGTGACGGCGAGCGGCACTTTGGAACGCTACGAATTGACCGATCGAGATTTAGCGATTATTTGCAGTTCTCATCAAGGTACGATCGAGCAATCGCGGCAGGTGTTTAACGTCCTGTGGCGCTGCGACATAGACCCATCTAAACTTCAATGCCCCATTCCTGAAGGCAAAAAAAGCCCCCTGCAATACAACTGTTCCGGCAAACACGCCGGAATGCTGGCTGTCTGTCAGCAAATGCACTGGCCGCTGGAAACTTATTTGCGCCGCAAACATCCCGTCCAGCAGCTTATTTTGGGCAAAGTGGCTGACTTGCTAGCAATGCCGGCTGAAGAGTTTATCAGCGCTCGCGACGACTGCGGCGCTCCTACCTATCTATTGCAGTTGGGACAAATGGCGTCTTTATACGCTAAGTTGGCCTCCGGCGACAATGTGGATATGGAGCGGATTGTGCGGGCTATGACTCACCACCCGATGATGGTTGCCGGTGAGGGCAAATTTGACACGGAACTGATGCGCTTGACTCAAGGCGAATTGGTGAGCAAGTCCGGCGCCGAAGGGGTGCAGTGCATTGGCCGGGTTGGCGAAGGCATGGGTTTGGCGATTAAGATAACGGATGGTGGCAAGCGCGCTCAATTTGCTGTGGCGATTCATTTGCTCAAGCAGTTGGGCTGGATTACTCCGACGATCGCCGAAACTCTTGCAGAGACTTACCTGACTCTCAGCGAGTTCAAGCGCTTGGAGGTAGTCGGGGAAGTTTCGATGCTTTAGGGCGATCGAGACTCTGAGACGATTTCAGCAACCCCTCCCACAATCTAAAATTTTTTTTGATTTAGGGGTTGCAATTTTCAGAAAGATATGTTTATATTAGTAAAGAGACAAAGCGACGCGGGATAGAGCAGCCTGGTAGCTCGTCGGGCTCATAACCCGAAGGTCAGTGGTTCAAATCCACTTCCCGCCACCAAATTAAACAAGACAAGCCCCGGCGACCTAAAAGTTGCTGGGGTTTGTTTTATGCCGTCTGTTGGATGCCGTCGGCGATCGCCTCTTCGACAGATTGATACCGTTTCCGGTTGCACGAGCGACTTGATATAGAGGAGACGGCACTGCCGTCTCGAAAGCTGTGGGTAATATTAATTCCGATGCTGCCAGATTTGATATGAAAGCAGTTTATTTTAGGCGGCAACAAAAATGAGGACACAGCACTGCTGTGTCCCTACTGTATATTTGTATTTTTCTAATTGGGACAAAATAAGACCCACTCTCAACCTAAACACTCAACCCTATACTTTTCGACCACCGTTTGTGCAAGCTTTATTTGTCAAAAAATTGCAATCCGATATCCATATTTTTTAACTCAGGATTTTAAATTGCTAAGGAATGAGAATTAAATAACTTCCACAAGTTGGTGGGATGGGCGTCCCGCCCGTCCTTTTTGGACGGGCGGGACGCCCATCCCACAATAACAATTAAAATTGTAAGTTATTTAATTCGCGATCCTAAGTCGGCTGAGCTTCCAACCAATCAAAAATTAAGTTTAACTGTTCCAGTGTAACTAACCCATACTGCCACAGAACCATCGGCAGTTCGCTGGCATCTTGTTCACCGTGTCGGAGAGCAACGGCGATCGCAGAATTCGATATCGCCAACTCCCCCCGCAAATAATCTATCAGTTGAGCCTTTCCCATCACCTTCACCGCCAGTTTTATGCGCTATTGTAAAGATATGTAGCTAATCGATCTGTATCGGAAGTTTAATTGGTCTAATTTTAGGTTCACAATAGAGAACCTTGTGTGATGGAAACCGCACAAAACTTGTGATAAAACTCTGATAAAAAAGCGATCGCAGTCACAATAACTCCGAGAATCAAAAAGTGGCTTGGGCGATCGCTCGTTTGCTTCAAATGAATTCATTTAAAATTGCTAAAGTCCTAGCTGAAGCTGAATTCCCGCTTCTGTACCGCTGTCGGTTTGTTTTGGAGGTAAAGGATTTCCTTGACGCTGGGCGTCCGAAGGAGTAGTAATAAATTCCAATGGGCCATCGATTTTGAGGCGAAATGTGTCGCCCAAGCTGCTTTCCCTTCTAGCAGAATTAGCCGCCGTTTCTGGTTCACCAATCAAGTTTTGGTAGTCAGAGTCTACGGTTCTGTCCTCCACAGTCCTCAACGAGTCCCCAGATAAAGTCGTTTCCGAATATTGGGGTGCTGGTTGCAGTCTTTGTTGGGCGAGAACCGCCGGGGTCAAACCGATAAAAATTGAGCTCAGTCCGAGAGCAGTGCCAAGAGTAGCAATAACTGCGTTCATCATCCATGCCTCCGCTAGTTGCATCCTACTATGCTTATTTTACCTGGCCGGAATTAAGTTGCACTCTATCAAAAGTAGCTGCTTGTGGAGATATCAATTGCAGTTGCTGTGAAAACTTATAATTTTCGATCGCGCTATCGGTCAAATAGAACTGACGCAGCAACCGGGTTGAAACGCCAAAATACGTCATTTCTGGCATGAGTCAACCAAAAACTCGATTGGTTTAATTAGCGCGCGTCAGGAGGGGAAAAATAGTTAGTGGTGGACGCACGGGTGGCTCTCCATCCATTGTTTTTCACGAAAATAGTTCGTTGCAGACCGCCAAAACGCTAAAAAAACCTGGTTTGAGATACCAGTTCAAAAAAAATGCAACTGTGGGCAAATTCTAAGCCCTTACAGAATCAGTCTTTCCCAATTCTTTAATTCTTTAATCTCAAATCTATAATAGTATGAGCGTGTAGAGTACGTCCAAGATTGATACTGCATTCATCTCGATCGCCAATGTTCCCAAAGCTCCCGATCGCGCTAAGATGACGGTGGCAGTCGTTAAAAATTCAATTACCAGCGACAAATTCCGAACTCTTAACAGCACTTTGCCTACTAAAACCATCTCAACTTCAAAATCGGCGCTCATCAATTTGTACTTTACCGAAATGTTGTGGGTTTCTAATATTTCTGCTTCATCATGCCAATCAGATATTTGACCGACCAAATTTTAAAAATGTCAGGCAAAGTGCCAATTCGGATCGTCCTTGTTGTGCCTTTTGCCCTCCAGACTTTCGCTGCAGTAGGGTTGACGGGGTGGCTGTCGCTGCGGAACGGGCGCATAGCCGTCAACGATGTTGCCGCACAACTGCGGGCAGAAGTCACATCGCGTATCCAGCAACATATTGATAGTTATATTGAAACGCCACACCAAATCAATCAGCTCAATCTCGATGCCATCCGTCTCGGCATTTTGAATATGCAGGATGCTGATAATTTGCAACGCTACTTCTCCAAACAAATCAAAACCTTTGATAAAATTAGCTACATTCAATTCGCCTCCGAACAAAAAGATTTTATTGGAGTTGAACGCCTCGACGACGGCAAGGTGCAAATTCAGATTTCTAATCAATCTACTGGCTATAATTTGCATAGCTACGCGCTGTCCGAGTTCGAGGAACCAACCAAGCTATTAAAAACTACTCTCAACTACGACCCCCGCGTCCGACCTTGGTACATAGCTCCGGTGCGCGCAGGCCAACCGACTTGGAGTAAAATCTATAATTATTTTGACGCTCCCAAACTAGCGATTACCGCTGCTCAACCAGTTTATGGCAAGGATGGTAAACTTATTGGCATCCTGGGTTCTGACTTGGCACTTTCCAAGCTCAATCAATTCTTGGAAACTCTAAAAATTGGCAAATCAGGACAGACTTTTATTGTAGAAAGGTCGGGACAATTGGTGGCAAATTCTACTCCTGAACCGCCATTTATTGTTAGCAACGGTGTTGCGAAACGGATTGTGGCAGCCAGCAGCAAGAATGTTCTAATTCGATCGACCGCCCGCTATTTGACAGAACGCTTCGGGGATTTGCACAAAATTGACAGATCTCGCCAGTTAGATTTTACGATCGACGGTGAACGGCAATTTCTACAGGTGACGCCGCTTTTAGACAGCAGGGGCCTCGATTGGTTGATTGTGGTGACGGTTCCTGAAGCCGATTTTATGGAAAGGATTCATGCCAACACTCGGTATACTGTGGTGATGTGTCTGGGTGCTTTGGTGCTGGCAACGGCGATTGGCGCTCTGACTTCTAGGTGGATTGTTGTACCGATTCGGCGTCTGAGCAAGGCTGCGGAGGCTTTGTCCCGGGGAGAATGGGACTCGATGGCAGTAGATTCCCGCTTGATGGCGTCTGTAGAGCGGGAGGATGAGGTCGGTGTCCTGGCTCGTTCTTTTAATATGATGGCCGATCAATTGGAACAGTCATTTACTACTCTCGAAGATCGGGTGGAATCTGCGATCGCTGATAAAAATAAATTAATTATTTCTCTGAAAAACTCGCAGCAAAAACTGGCTCTCCATCTTCACCAAACTCCTTTGGGAGCGATTGAATGGAATCTAAACTTTGAAGTAGCGGAATGGAATTTGTCAGCGGAAAGAATTTTTGGATACAACCGCTTGGAAGCAATGGGACGCCACGGAGTCGATCTCATAGTTCCTGAAAGTGCTAAGGAGTATGTCAGGCAACTATCTATAACTTTGCTCACTAATACAGGAGGAGTTACCAGCCTTAACGAGAACATCAGAAAAGACGGCAAAATAATTCTGTGCGAGTGGTACAATACGACTTTGGTTGATGCTGACGGCAGCATCATTGGGGTAGCATCGCTGATTCAGGATGTGACTGAATTTCACAGTGCTGTGGAGAAGTTGCGGGCTAGCGAGGAGCGGTTTCGCCAGTTGGCAGAAAATATTCATGAGGTATTTTGGATTAGAGAACCCAATCAAAAGCAGCTCGTTTATGTCAGTCCTGCTTGCGAGAAAATATGGAATTTGAGCTATCAGAGTTTGCTGTCAGAACCGGAGGCTTTTTGGGATGCTATTCACCCGGAGGATCTCGATCGCGTCAAGGCTGCTTTTGAGAAACAGGTGCGGGGCGATTATGATGAAGAGTATCGGGTAGTGCGATCCCCTAGGGGGGCTAAGCCAACCGACGGTTCAGTTTGCTGGGTGCGCGATCGGGCTTTTCCAGTCCGCAGCCAAACCGGAGAAATTTACCGCATCGTCGGTATTGCCGAAGATATTACCCAGCGCAAATTAGCAGAAGAATTCCAAAAAGTCGCTCAAACCGCCCAAGCAGCCAGCCAAGCCAAAAGCGCCTTTTTAGCTAATATGAGCCACGAATTGCGAACTCCCCTCAACGCGATTATTGGTTACAGCGATATACTCAAAGAAGACGCCGAGGATTTAGGCTACGAAGATTTTATCCCCGACTTACACAGAATTCAAACGGCCGGCAAACACTTGCTGTCTTTAATTAGCGACATTCTAGATATTTCTAAGATTGAAGCAGGGCGGATGGAACTTTATTTAGAAACTTTCAATCCGGTTAATTTAATTAACGAGGTAGTTTCTACTGTCAAACCCTTGGTAGATAAAAATTCTAATAAGTTTGAAGTGGATTGTGGTAGCGACTTGGGAATGATGTATGCTGACATTACCAAAACTCGTCAAATATTGCTCAACCTGCTGAGCAATGCAGCCAAATTTACGGAACAGGGAACTATTACCCTCTGCATTGAAAGAGTTAAACATGACAGCTTAACAACTCAAGAAATAGCAGAACCTTCCGACTCAATCATTTTTCGCGTAGCTGATACGGGCATTGGGATTCCCCCCGAACAATTGCAGCATTTATTTCAAGCATTTATGCAGGGCGACGCCTCAACTACGCGCAAGTATGGCGGCACGGGTTTGGGATTGACTATTAGCCGTCACTTTTGCGTAATGATGGGTGGGGATATGCACGTTGAAAGCGAGTTAGGTTGCGGTTCGGTTTTTACTGTGTGCTTGCCGGCCCGCGTTGAATTATTGGTCAGCAATTAGTCTTGCTATCCGGGACGGACTTGTTACACAAGAAACCAGGTTTATTGACAAAAAACCTACGCTTTCAGATAATTTAGGGGCAATAAACTAAGGTGATGATAGGATACACCATAAGTCCTAATCCTAGTTAATTTGCCGTTTCTGCCGCCCTAAAAGTTGAGCTGTTAATACGCCGCCGATAAAGCCAAAGAAATGCGCTTGCCAGGAAACTCCCGGCTGCGAGGGCAAAACTCCCCAAATTAAACTGCCATAGAAGAAACCGACAATTAAAGATACCAAAATAGAGGTAAAGCTGCGTTCAAAATAGCCCCGCAGCAGCAAAAAGCCGAAGTAACCAAAGATTAATCCGCTAGCACCAATGTGAACGGAATAGGGCGCGCCTGTCAGCCAAACTCCGAATCCGCTGACTAGCACAGTGACGGCACTCACGATAAAAAAGTCGCTAATTTCTCGCAGCATTATCAACCAACCCAATGTCACTAAAGGGAGGGTATTGGCAGCTAAGTGAGCAAAATTGCCGTGCAGAAAAGGCATCAACAGGATGCCTTGAAGTCCGTCGAGGCTGCGGGGGCGGACTCCGTAGGTATTCAGCCTGCCTTGGAACAGGAATACATCGACAATTTCGATAATCCAGAGGAGGGAGACGAAGCCGCCGAGAATGGCGGCGTGGCTTTGCAATTCGCGGGTGATAGCTTTGCTTTCTGGGTTACTCATGGGTTGTGAGGGCGGTGATACCGATTATTTCTTATTGTAGGAGTTTCTGAGCGATCGCGAGCAAAGATTGTTGGGGCGAGGTTTCAGGGTTTTTTGCAGCAGAGCTTATTTAGAAATATTATAACTTTCATTAAAAGTTCCGCATTTTCACGTATAGGATAATTCACCTCGATGCGTCACAATTGTAATTGAACTACAAAAGGAGAGTCAACCGAAGGTTGAAGCTAGAACGTAGAAAACAGAATTTTACCCTATCAATCAATTGTTGGGCTTGAAATGAGGACACTTTTTAGAGCGCACACCGTCTTAAAAAAAATCAGGAACTACTTTTCTCGCCCTAAGTCATTAATTTAAGAAGTTCAATCCGGTAAAGCAAAACGAGATGCTGTAGATACTGATTGTAGATAATATCGCACAAGCTCTACAGAGAGTTCTTGGCACCTCGTTATAAAAGAGGAACAGAGCAAAATGAACGTATTTGATCATACAGTCTCCTACCGAACTCTGCCAAATTGGGTATCGTTTGGCAAACAAGAAACAGCCGTTAATGTCGCTACAAATTCTCAACCTTACGGTCAAAAACCGCACTTTGACCCCTTGCATCCGCTAAAACAATGGCTTGATGACACTGCAATTAAAAGTCAAAAGTTGGCTCGGTTGCTGTGTAAGTTTATTCCCAGCCAGTGTCCGTTTGAGCGGGAAGTCAAATTTGGCGATCGTACTTTATTTTCCATTCCGCCGCTGTGCAAGTTAAATCCGCTTTACGAGCAAGTGGTTGGGATTCGCTTTCGGGCTTTGTGTTATTTGGCTGACGAGTGCGGCGTGGATGTAACTCCTTATTGTTAATTCTGCAAAAACTTAAATTTTTCACTGTCTTTTCACCCTCCCTTCTCCTTGTTGGGGAGGGTTTTTGTTTTGTGCGGGCGAATACAGGGATCGGAAGTGCGATCGCACTTTCGGAAGCTAAGACAGCAGATTTCAGGTTTGTAGGGGCGGTTCTAAGAGTTCCCGCCCGCGATCGACCTAAAATTTGCTCAGACGATCCAACCGAGGACTAAAGTCCTTACTACGAACCTATTTAGAGTGACTATCGCTGTCTTTCTCTTCTTCCCTAATATCCTGAAAAATGTGCCAAATTAAGCAAACAATACCAATCCAAAATCCTGAAACTGGATCTAACCACGAGATTAAATTGACGAGGCCAAACTCGGTCAATTGTCCAGCAACACAGGTAAATTTGTGAGTTTTGACAATATCTTTGAACTCCTGGGAGAGTGATTTTTTACTTGATTCGAGGATTTCTAGTTCTGCGTCTTCGATGAAAGCCAGCAAAATCCATAATTGAATTTGCGGATTTTGAGCCAAAATGATTTTGAATTGTTGTGTAGTCATGGCGGGTATTGGATGAATTAATGAATTTACCAGTACATTTATCAAAGCATCCTGTAGCCCCCCAACATCAGTCCCAAAAACCTCCACTACAAGTGGAACTCAAGTAGAACTTATCTTCCACCTAGACTGCAAATACACCATGTTAAGCAAATATCTGTTACTATCTCAATCATTACATCGCTAAATATTCGGCTCATGGTATGGGATGATTTTCTCAAGCGGATGGCTGTAGACTGCGGCCTGACTCAAGGACAGATTCAGATATTTATAAAGAGATTTACACAAAATAATATCGATAAGCGAGAAAGCGAGATAGAAGCGAATAGTAAGGAGCTTCTTGACAACATTGAAGCTGAAGCTTATAAGAAGCAGAGGGGCGAGATTTACAAGAAATTTACTGGCAAATGTCCCCAATTGAAGACAGTCGGTTCTCACAAAGCTGAAACGCTGCGAAAGTGGCTTTTAAGTGAGTATTTTGCTGGGGCGATCGACATTTCAGCACCAGAAACAGCCAAAACATCCGAGTTTCCGCCGCCAGCAAGCCAAATTGACTGGCGCGAAACCTGCCGCGCCGCAGCCCAAGCCAAGCGACAAGCGGCCAACACTTTTTTGGCCAACGACTTAGGGCGAAAAATCGACATCAACGAGATTCACGTCCCATTGGGATTAATCGAACGCCAGCAAAAACCCCAGCGTCGCGATGATTTCTCCCCTCAAATAGGTTCCCAAGCTTATCAGGAATCCGAAAAACTCATTCCCCTCAGTTACGACGAATTTTGCGAAAAAGTCCTCGCGAACAGCGACAGCCCTAAAAGCAACGGCAAACGCCTTGCAGTCATAGGCGAACCGGGTGCGGGAAAAACTACTCAATTGTTGAAAATTTGCGATCACATATTGGCGGAAACTGAATATTTGCCGATATGGATATCCTTAGCAGAGGTGAAAAAACCTTTGTGCCAATATTTAATCGAAGATTGGCTGCGAATAGCGGCGGGAAAATTGGATGCTGCACCTGCGGAATGGGTGAAAGAATTTCAGGAATTACTGAGTGAAGGAAAAATCTGGTTGCTGTTGGACGGCGCGGATGAAATGGGAATAGCGGATTCCCTGGGAACTCTATCGCCACAGTTGAGAGAACGGGTATTTGATAAAGTACGAATAGTAATCAGTTGCCGCCTGAATATTTGGGAGGCTACGGGGAATTCCCTGTCTGATTTTGATACTTATAGAATGCTCGATTTCAGCTATGGAGACGGCGAGAATTGCGATCAAGTAAAATTGTTTATCGATCGATGGTTTACCCCCCTTAATCCCCCCTTGCCAAGGGGGGAAACTGGCCCGATTCCTAATCTCTTACCAAGGGTGGAAACTACTTCCATTCCTGCTCCCCCCCTTACCAAGCTACCGTGTACACACAAGTCCAGCTAGAGCGGTTTTCCAACCAATGAAGATAGCTTCAAACTGTTGAAGACCATG
>NZ_JAUBRH010000100.1:0-13892 GCF_036701775.1 Microcoleus sp. N9_A2
TTCTTGCACCATTACTGCCTTTATTCGTCCGAAAATCCATACCGTGTTTACTTCAACCACTGATTCAGCAAGCCCTATATAGCAATCCTTGCAGGAGTCAGAAATTTTTTACCCCACCCCCAGGGAGCATCTCATATTTGTAAAAACACTTCTTTTGACTCCTTGTTTCTGACTCTTTCCTCAAGCCGAACTGTCTCCTGTCTCCTGTCTCCTGCCTCCTGTCTCCAATTTCTAGCTTGGCTGCTTTCCGACAGAGATGCTGCCCTTTTGTTTATAATGAGTAATATCGTTTCCGGTTGCATCGGAATAATCAAATCGAGTCAACAGTTAACACTCAACCATTCAGTTTTTCAACCCGCCAGTCAACAGTCAACAGTCAACAGTCAACAGTCAACAGTCAACAGTCAACAATTCCGGAGGAGTGCAACCGGAATTGATATAATATCAGCTCCCGTCCATCGATCGTAATTCCTGTAGATACTATATTGAACTCTCAAGGGCTAGCTCACGAATAATTCGAGCATCCATTCAATTTCAAGATCGACTAAGCTACATCTTTGAGAGCCGATCGCGAATTGTTCGGAGATTTTTTGACAACGCTCATGCTGCCGTCGGTTTCCAGCACGACTGCTTCGATTTCTTCGATCGACGCGCTGCCCGTCCCCCGAATCGCCGCCCGAATTTCCGGTTCACTCACGCGCTGCTGCCGCATCGCCACAGGCAGAAATTGGCCTTGGCTGAGCAACATAGTAGGTTCGGCTTTGATGAGATTTTTAACCCAATTTAGTCGCACGGCAAGCCACGTGACGATGAATTGCAGCCCGATGAGCAAGCCGAGGGCGAAAACGCCCTCGACGAACGAAACGTCTTTTGACATGATGATAGTCGCCAGCGTCGAACCGAGCGCGATGGTAACGATGAAATCGAAGGCATTCCACTTCGACAGAGTTCGCTTGCCGGAGACTAGCAGAAAAAAAATCAGCACGACATAAGCGGAAACGCCGATCGTCAAAATCCGAATCAATTCAAACCAATTGTCAAAAAACATATTTTTATTTCGCCGTTATGATTTTGGACACTTTGCTGCTGCGCCAGTCCTAGATGCTTCGTCTGCTTGATGTCGCGGATTCTGTTAGTTTCCATTGTCAGTGTAGCAGAAGGGTCGAATGAAGTGCGGTGCGAGTTAATGCGTGCGGGTAAGGTGGCGGGAATCCGAAAGCTTGACTTGCTGAAAATTCTGATTCAATATATTCCAATCTCAACGGAAACGATGCTCAAAGCTGCCGAGTTGTGGGTGCACTCAAGAAGGGCGAGAAGATCTACAGCATACCCCAAGGAACTTGATGGAGAGGTGATTTTGGCGGCGCAAGCAATTTCGGTAGCAAATGAAGGGCATGAGGTGATAATTCGCCACAAAAAATGTGGCACATTTGTCTCAATTTATTGATGCTCGTTAATGGCAGCTAATTGAGTAACGTTTAAATCGATCGCACTTACAGACTTGCCCGCTCCCTGATATACTTTCAACTATAGATATTTTTACATACACCGTTAGCGAGATCGACAGCATGGTGGAAACAGCGGACACAATCGAAAAAACGGACGATCGCACGCAAACCCGGTTTTGGGGTAAAGTTACAGTCATAGATGCGGGCGATCGTTACAAGATCAATCGCATCGAAGTCAAGCCGGGACACCACATCAGGACGCAAATGCACTATCACCGCAGCGAGCACTGGGTTGTCGTCTCCGGTACCGCTAAAGTGATCTGCGATGACAAAGAGACGATTCTCATGCAGAAACAGTCAACCTACGTTCCCATGAATACTGCTCACCGCGTGGAAAACCCAGGCGTGATTCCTCTGGTGATGATTGAAATCCAAAATGGCGAGTACCTCGGCGATGATGACATTATCCGTTTCGCCCAAGATGCTGACGAAGAAGATTGATCCGACATCAAAATATGAAACAATCGCAGACGCCGGGGAAAAGCTTCGCACACCGAACAATGACCTACGCAGCGATCGGAAACAAGATAAATCCTACCATTAAAACTGTAGGGGCAATTCTGAAATTGCCCCTACCTTATTATATTAACTTTGTTCAGCACCAGCATTTGATATAGCAATTGGCGATCGTCCTACGGCAAAGAAGCGTTTTTCAAATCTACATTTGCCATATTGGCATTCTTTAAATTAGCACCTGTCAAGTCCGAACCGTTCAAATTTGCACCGTTCAAATTTGCATTGGTCAAATTTGCATCGCGCAAGTTGACTCCCTGTACGTCTATTCCCGACAAACTGCCACCTCTGAGGCTGACATTCGCTAAATTCGCTACAGACTGGCGAGCATTTCTCAGGTTTGCACCCGCCAAATTGGCGCTTTCTAAATTAGCGCCGATTAAATTAGCGCTGGTGAGGTTGGTATTTTTCAAAGTGGCAATCACTAAACCCGCCAGACTCAGATTAGCGCGGCTCAAATCAGCACCCTCCAAATTGGCGCCGTGCATTTTAGCCCCAATTAAACTCGCACCTTGCAATTTAGCTTGTTTCAGATTGGCTTCATTCAGTTTGGCTTCGTCCAAATTTGCACCGTTCAAATTTGCACCGCTCAAATTCGCACCGCTCAAATCTGCCCCGCTCAGATTCATACCAGCAAGTTGCGCTCCTGTCAAGTCACATTGGTTACATTTTTTAGTTTCTAATAATTGCTTGACTTGTGATACGTTTTCTGCCTTTACTGCGGAGGCACAACCCATCACAATTAGCAGCCCTGTTGTTAAAATCCCAAGTTTCATATACCCACCCTCAGCAATATCTCTCTTTTAATAATATCCCACATCATTAAAGAGGTTAGGGTGATCAGTCTCTTTGATAAACTGTGACAATCATCACCCTATTGTGCACAAAATATGCAATAATTATTGACGTTTCAACTCCAGGAAATTCTCGTAAAGAATTATTGCTTTTTCAGGAACCAAAAAGGAAAAGATTGCGTCGGTTCGAGACGGACCCCGGTGATGCTGTTCTGAGCAAATGTATAGTCCTTATCCTGCCAAAGAGGGATGAAAGGTACATCTTGACCCAGTATGTCTTGAATTTCGGCAAACAGGGCTTTGCGGGTTTGGGGGTTTGCTTCTTTTCGTTGCTTGTCGATCAATTGATTTACCCGATCGTTATAATAAAACGAACCCTGACCTTGACTAGCACCCTTTTCACAGCCCCCGGCGGCCGAACCCGTCGCACAATCCAAAAACGGCTGAATGTAATTGTCGGCATCGAAAAAGTCGGCGTACCAATCCACTAAAACCGCAGGATAAATACCCTTCTCTATGTTTTGAAACAAAGTCGGAGATTCAACGCTGTTAATTTCCACCTGCATTATCCCGTCCATTTTGAGTTTAGCTTGCGCCTCGATCGTACTCGCCACTAAAGCTCGTTTTGTGGAAGCTGAAGGATACCAAAGTTGCAGAACAAAAGGATTTGCGGCCGAGTATCCCGCTTTCGTCAAAAGTTCCTTAGCCTTGGCACTGTTGCCATCGCCGTACAGTTCTTTAAAAACAGGTTTTTGAACGTCGAAGGTTGTAGGAATCAGACTGTAAAGCGGTTGTGCTTGTCCACGCAGTACGCGATCATTAATCAGGGGGCGATCCATCGCTGCTGCGATCGCCTGTCTCACTTCTAACTTGTCCAACGGTTTAGACTTAGTATTCAGCGTCATGTAACTAACCGTACTGCTTTCCCCCGCGATTTCCTGCCATTTACCTTGTTTTGCTCCCTCGTCCAAGCTTTGAACTTGGTCTGCATCCAGAGACAAATAAGCCACATCAACTGCCGCAGTCCGAAAACTATTGAACAAATTTGAGGAACTAGAAAGCAGCAAAAGGTCAATTCCTTGATTAACTGGTTTTTCGCCCCAATACTTGTCAAACACATCAAACTTGAGAGAATCGCTGCCGTACTTCGCCAACTTGTAGCGTCCGGTTCCCACAAACGTATCGGGTTTAAATTTACCCTCCCCAATCTCGTAAGCTTTTGGAGAAACTGCACAACTACCAGCAAATGTCAGCAGAGAAGGAAAAGCAGCAAAAGGCTTTTTGAGTTGAAAAGTTAATTCGTATTCGCCCGTCGCTTTCACAGATTCTACGGCATCGCTCAACAAGAAAGACGGACGGCCGCCATTTTTGATAAACCGCTGCAAGGAAAACTCCATTGCTGCGGCGTTAAACGGTGTGTCGTCGTGAAAAATAACTCCTTGACGCAAGGGGATTGTATATGTCAATCCGTCTTGGCTAACTTTAGGCATTGCTGTCGCTAAATGGGGGACTAACTCAGTAGTTCCCGACTTGTAAGTATAGAGAGTGTCGCCCAAATTTTGCAGCAATTGCCCTGATATAATTTCGTAAGCGTCCGCAGGGTCGATCGTCCGCAATTTCAAGGTTGTACCAATAGTAATGCGGTTATTAGCATTTTCGCCGCTCACAGTCACCGATCGACGTGATCCCTGTCCGCAACTTGCCGTTAACAAGCAGCACATAAAGAACAGAGCTATCGCTTTAATCACTGAAGGTTTTATAAATATTCTAGGCTGCTGCTTGTTAATTCCCATCGTCTTTTTTTGACACTCCAAATTATTGATTATATTATCAGGACTTACGCACTATTAGACTAGAAACCGGATTTATTGATAGATTCTCCTGTAATACAAATATCGCTGCCTAACCATAGCAACTTAAAAGCTTGGTGATGTTCGAGCGGTTTGAGATCCTTCGGCTCAATTTTTATAGCTTACTGGGTCATGAGTATTCTTGCTAAGAAGTGCGGCGATCGTCTTAATTAATTTATCCGGTTCGATCGGCTTTGCCAGATGTCGGTTAAATCCAGCTTGCAAAGCTTGCTGTTGATTAAACTCGCCGGCATAGGCAGTCAGGGCGATCGCGGGAATCTGCCCACCCCGTTCTGGCGGCAGGGCTCGCACTTGCCGCAACAGCATATAGCCATCCATCCCCGGCATTCCAATGTCGCTCAACAGGACATCTGGCTGGAACCTAGCCAACGCTGTCACGGCTTCTTGAGGGACAGCAACAGTCACTACCTCTGCACCTGCATCTTCTAGCAAAAAGGAAATCAACTCTCGCATATCCGGCTCATCATCTACAACCACTATCCGCATCCCGGATAACGGTTCATCCGCAGTCGATCGTTCGGAAAGTCCTGCAAGAGAGTTTTCTTGTCCCTTTACCTTCCCTGATAGAGGCAGTCTTACGGTAAAGGTTGCCCCTAACCCTTCACCCTGGCTATCTGCCCCAACTGTACCGCCGTGCAGTTCGACTAGATGCCGCACGATCGCCAGCCCCAATCCCAAGCCACCAAAGTTGCGGGTTGTAGCGCCATCTTTTTGCCGGAAGTAGTCAAACACGTAGGGTAAAAACTCCTGTGCGATGCCAATCCCTGTATCCGCCACCGTAATTTGAGCGTGATTACCAACACGAGTCAAATTCACCTCAACGCGCCCCCCGGCTGAAGTGAATTTCACCGCATTGGAAACAAGATTCCAGACAATCTGCTGCAAACGGCCCGAATCCCCCAAAATTTGTCCGATCTGAGGATCTAACCCAGTCCGAATATCAATGGATTTGGCAACTGCAGCCAAATTGACAGTTTCGATCGCCGATTCCACAGTTAAAGCTAAATCGACTGGACGAATATTAAGACTGAGCTTGCCTTGGAGAATTTTCGAGACATCAAGTAAATCTTCAATCAATTCAGTTTGCAGCTTGGCATTGCGTTCGATCGTCGCTAACGCCTGTGCAGTTTTGGCCGCATCCAGCTTGCCAGTTTGCAAAAGTTGTGACCACCCCAAAATAGGATTGAGGGGCGATCGCAATTCATGGGATAGTACCGCTAAAAACTCATCCTTGATCCGATTTGCCTGTCTTAGCTGTTCCGCTTGCTGCTGGAGTGAATCGTTCAGGTTTGCCCTTTCCAGAGCGATCGCGATTTGGTCACAGGTTGATCGCAGCAGATCGATTTCTGCAGGCGTAAAGTGCGTCCGAGTGGTACTGGCAAATGAGAGCGTTCCTAATAACCGCCCTTGAGCGATTAACGGTTGACCCGCGTAAGCCGTGATGCCCATTTCACAGACGGCTTTAGCATTCGGATGAGTGGAAAGTTCGGCTTGATTCAAGACAAGTTGCTGCTGCGTTTGGGCCACCAGTCCACAGAGATATTCCCCTAATTCGATCCAGGCGATCGCCTGCGCCCTTTCTTCAGAGATGCCATCATAGTTTCTCAAATGCAGCATCGGGTGGTTGTCTTTTTCTTCCACCATGAAGTTGTAGTAACAGTGCAGATCGAGTTGCACTGAAAGTTTGCTGAATAGCTTGTGGATCAACGCGAGAGGCTGTTCTGTCTTCAGGAGATCGCTGGTAGTTTCATACAGCAATTGCAGTCGCTCACTGGCTTGCCGTTGTACAGTCTTGTCCTGCATGATTTTGACAAATCCCTGCGGACAATCGGCTTCATTAAGCAGGGGCATCATCAATCCACTCGCCCAAAAGCGATTCCCATCTTTGCGGACGTGCCAGCGTTCGTCTTCGGCCCGTCCTTGCAGTAGAGCCGTTTGCCTCTGATACTCGGCTTGTCCTTGTTCGTTATCTTCGGGTGTGAAGATCATCCGACTGGGGCAACCAATTGCTTCTGTCTCGGTATAGCCCAACAGCCGTTCTGCCCCTGAGTTCCAACTGGCAATGATGCCGTTAAGGTCGAGGGTGAAGATGGCATAATCTTTGGCGCTTTCAAAGATCAGACGGAGGCGGGATTCACTCTCGCGTAGGGCTTCCTCAGCTTGTTTGTGGTCTTCAATATCAACACAGGAGCCGATGTAGCCCAAGAACTCACCTTCCAATCCGTAGCGAGGAACAGCTTCATCCATAATCCAACGGTATATGCCATCACAGCGTTTCAAGCGATAGTCCATCTTGAACGGTTGACGGGCATCAAAGGCAGTCACATAGGTGTCTAAACATCGATCGAAGTCGTCGGGGTGGACTCCTTCTGCCCAACCATTGCCCCTTTCTTGCTCGATCGTCCGTCCCGTAAAGTTGAGCCACGGGAGGTTGAAGTAATTACAGAGTTTATCGGTGCCAGCCATCCAAATCAGCACAGGGGCGGCATCTGCCATCAGCCGGAACCGTGCCTCACTTTCCCGCAGTGTGGCTTCGGCTTGTTTGCGATCGGTGATATCGTTGACCAGCGCTACAAACCCTTCAACTTTTCCCTGGCTATTGAAGCGGGGAACATAGGTCGCATTGATATAACGGGTTCCACCATCTTTGTAGGGAATTTGGTTTTCAAAGGTCACTTCCTGTCCTGCCAAGACTTGCTCAACATAAGGACGAATCCCTTCATAGCCAGTTTCGCCTAAAACCTCTTGAAGGTGCTTGCCATAGATTTGCGCTGCCGGATGTCCAAACCATTCTTCATATGATCGATTGTTGAAGCGGTAGCGTTGGTCTGAGTCTACAAAGGAGATCAAGGCAGGCACGGCATTGGTGACTAAACGAAGTTCTGCTTCTCGTTGTTGCAATACCTCCTCGGCAAGTTTGCGATTCGTGACATTTCGGAAATAAATCGTAATCCCGTTCGCGGCAGGGTAGGTGCGAACGTCATACCACCGATCGTGATCGGGATAAAACGCGGTGACAGACAAAGCCACGCGCTCGTTTGCCACACGCCGATAAACCCGCTCAAACTCGCTGCCATCAAGTCCTGGGAATTCTTCCCACACATTCTTCCCAATCAGATCGCCTGCAGTGCGGTCTAGCAGAATTTCCGCTGACCGATTCACGTAAGTGAAACGCCAATTCTCATCAAGGGAAAAAAATCCATCATCAATGCTCTCCAGAATGTTGCGACTCTGCTCTTCGCTTTGACGCAACGCTTCTTCGGCTTGTTTACGATCGCTGATGTCGATGAATACGCCCCGCGTCGAAATTATGATGCCATCAGCGTTATAGGCGCAATCGCCCTTTGCCAAAATCCAACGAACGGTGCCATCTGCCCACAGCGTCCGATACTCAATTTCAGTATGCGGTTGGTTCGCTTTTAGCTCACTGAGGGCGGTGTGAAGCAATGGGCGATCGTCGTGATGCACGGCTTCTAAAAACACCTGTATCGACATTGCTGTATTGACGGGTAAACCAAACATCGCTTTGGCTATGTCCGTCAAACTCAGCGTGTCTGTTTCCATATCCCAATACCACAAACCCAAATTGCCGCCTTCGGAAGCCAATCGGAGTTGTTCTTGGCTCTCACGCAACGCCTGGAATGATCGATCGCGCTCGAAGACGATGCTGGCAACTTGGGTGCCGAACTCCGCGAGTTTATGTTCCCAATCAGTCGGCATCCGCGCCTCCCTAAAGCACAGCATCAGCGACCCCAGAGCTAGATTGTCATGCCCGATCACAGGCTGAGAATGACACGCTAGAATGCCATGAGCCACGCATAAATTTCGCCATTCTTGCGACCAGCGATCGTCGTTGGCAATGTCGGCGCAGGTCACGGGCTGACCGCTATACACTGCTTCGCCGCAGGTTCCAATGCACAAATCGTTAATCGGAGCACCTTGGAGTCCTTCACCAAAAGACGGTGGAAAGTCTGGAGTAATGGATCTGTTAAACGTCAGCCGCTGAGCATCCGCTAGCAGGAAGCCCGCGCGGGTACCCGGATTCAGCCTGGATACTGAGTCACACACCGCTGTAAGACAGTCGTCGAGTGGCTGTCCGAATGGGATCGACTCCAGCAGTCGTTTCTGCTCGATTAGGAGGAGTTCCGCCTGTTTGCGATCGGTAATGTCAGCAATCAAAACGGTCAGTCCACTGGGCGAAGGGTAAATTCGATAGTCGTGCCAACCATTCCAAGGGGAGTACAGATAATCAAACTGGAGCGGCGTTTGTTCGCGGATTGCCCGATGAAACTGCACGTAAGCATCGGTGTCAACGGTAGGGGGAAATAACTCCCAAACTTTCTGACCCAGAATCGCTGACCGCGACATTCCAACCATCTCACAGTAGCGATCGTTGGCATAGGTGTAGCGCCAATCGCGATCGAGGATGTAAAACCCATCGTTGATGCTAGAAAGTACCGTTTCTAGCTGTTCTTTTGCCTCAATCGCCGCAGTTTCTGCTACTTGGCCCCGAAGCTGGGCATTTTGTTCTAGGAACCTTGCCTGCTGTAAATTTTGCAAGGCTGCTTTCGCGTTTTTTAGAGCAGTGCGCCAGGATAGACTGAGTGAAGCGCTCAATCCTGCCGCGATCGAAAACATACCCAGCCGAACAATTGTCTCTACATTAAATATCTGTAAGGAATAGAACGGCTCAATAAAAAAATAGTTGATTGCCAGCGTGGATAAAATTGTTGCCAGCAACCCAGCCCCGAAACTGCCATACCAGGAACTCACCATCACCGCGATGAAAAACAGGGGCGTCGTGGTTGGATAGATCCACGGTAAAAGCGATCGGGTTAGCGCCAGTGCTAGAGCCACGGAGACGGTCGCCACACCATAGGGAAGTAGTCTAACTCTGAAAATGCTGTTGATTCCCTCTAAACTCACCCTTTGTACTCCTTATCCGAAAAATATCTTGCTCGCAGCGCCTGACTGCATTCGCGAAGCGTTGCATCTGGCAAATTACCTAACTCATCTTTCCCAACGATTAATCGGGGGAAAGGTCATCCCTAATTCATCCGCCAACTTTTTTTGAGACAGGTTCAGCGCTGGCCACCGTTCTCGCACCAAATTACCGATCGCTGGTTTTTGAGTCCTCAGCCGTTCTATTTTGAGAACCCTCAGAAGTAACAGGTATAAAGCTGTTTATATTTTACACCTTTGACAGATTCCAGAGGTCAGTCGTCTCTCTCAAGATATATAGCAATCCTTGCAGGAGTCGTAAATTTTTCACCCCACCCCAACCATCCCCGAACCCGCTCTGAGAAAGTAAGAAATTCACAAATGATGCGAGGATTGCTATATGGAGTCAATCTTAAATCTAAAATAGACTAAGTTGCTCTTTAAATTCCTTTGAGGAGCGATCGCCAATCCCGACAGCGTTTCAAGTAAATGCGAGCTACATGATCGCTGGGATTAGTTCGCAAACACTCTTCAAATAATTTTCCAGCTTCTCGGAAGTCCTTGTGATCGCACAGTAACATAGCTTCATTATATACAGACAAATTTGCTAGCTTTGCCGACAAAATTTCCGGCGGATCTGCATCAAATACCTCATAGACTACCACATATTGAGATTTTCCTTTTACCTGTACTTTATCCACAATCCTAATAGCATAATCGTTCGGAGTTCGCAACCGTTCCAAAGTCTGCTGAGAAATTAACAGAGGTACGCCGTAATCTTTGGTCAATCCTTCAATGCGAGATGCTAGATTAACAGCATCGCTAATCACAGTGCTGTCCATGCGGCTTTTACCCCCGACTGTCCCCAGCATCAAAGAACCCGAATTGATGCCAATGCCAATTTGAATCGGGACGTAGCCGACACCTTGACGGTATTCGTTGTAAGTTCTGAGGATATTTAGCATTGCAATACCCGCTTTCACTGCATCATCTGCAAAGTCACTAAACAAAGCCATAATTGCATCGCCGATGTATTTGTCAATAAACCCGTTATTGCTAGTAATGGCAGGCTCCATCCGCGAAAGGTAAGCATTTATAAATTTAAAATTTTCTTGGGGAGTCATAGTTTCTGAAAGCGTCGTGAAATCGCGAATATCCGAAAATAGCACCGACATTTCCTGCTGCACTTGGTCGCCTAAATTGACATCTATAATACTTTCATATCCCAACAAATTTAGAAATTGGTGAGGCACAAATCTACCGTAGGCATCAGTTAACTCTGATTCGGCATCCAGGGATTTTTCTAAATTTTGATTAAGGTCAAATAGTTTCTTAATAAATAAATGGCGATCGGCTTCAGCTTCTTTGCGTTCCGTGACATCTTGAAAAACTGCGATCGCAAAAGCAACTTTGCCACTCTCGTCAAAAATTGGCGTTCCCCAAATCTCAAGGGGAACTTTCTTGTGGGATTGATGAATTTCCAGATCATCAGCCGTCGCGTTTTCGCCCCTCAAAGCTCGGACGATAGGCAAATTCTCGAAAGGGTAAATAGTCTCATTTCCCGCCATATAAATTTGATAAGTTTCTGACAAATCCTCAACTAAATTTAACGGCAAAACTCCTTGACCTAGTAATTGCTGTCCGGCGTGATTTACGTAGTAAGGTCGGCCTTGAGAATCCAGCACGAGCACACCTATAGGAATCGCTTCGAGAAATTGAGCTAGCTTGATTTCGCCTTCGCGCACGGCCTCGAATGCGCGAGATCGTAACTCAGTTTCAACCGTATCGGAATGTTCAGCAGTAGTTTCCAGCAAGATTTCCAGATCCGCTTTTTCCTCCTTCAAGTCTTCCACTTGCTGGCGCAATCTTTCTATCTCTAAAAGTAGCTGTTCTCTAGATGGTTGTTCTTGCAGCATAACTCTAGAATTTGCGCCTCGACTAACAAAAAATTGATTAACCGCTCGCACCCTAAAACTAATTGTGTTTCTATAGAAATTCCAACTGTAAAGCCGGCATCAGGCGCTGGAAATTCTTAAAAGATTTACCTTGCCAAGCTATGGTTTGAGAGCCTTGCACCGCCATTTGCACCCTGGCTGTTTTGCGGACCTCGATAATAAACTTTGATAGCATATTGATGCCAGAACTGTTCAAAAATTCTAACTGCTGCATATTGAGAGTAATTTTCGTCTGTTCCAAGTCGGCAACCTTCGTCAGCAACTCCGCTATCGGCGTGTACTCTGCAGGCCCGCTCAGCCTTAGATATCCAATAAAACTCACGGTTGCCGTTGCTGGATCGTAACAGATCTGGTAATCTTGTGTATTAATTTCCATAGCCACCAAAAAAAGTCCCTCAGATATTATCGATCGCCCGCGTTGCTTATACTGTTAATTGCACCATAGTTGTCACCGCAATTACTTCCGGGTCTTTGTGCACGGTCTGAAATTTCCAGCCAAGTTTGGCGGTATAATCGGTGAGCATGGTCAACAAACCCAATCCAGAATTGATACAGCTTTCGTCAGCAGCATTTTTTTCCAGGCGCTGAAGGTAAAGTTCGCTGGGTTCCGAGGTCAGCAACTGCTGAATATAAGCCTGAAACTTGTCCACAGCTTGCGGAGAGATGCTGTTAGCAACTGAGAAAATCACACCGTCGCTCTCTAACAGCAGTTTAATGTCGATCGGGTACTCCGAGGTTTCATCATTAAATTTCATCGCATTCTCTAATAACTCGTTAGCAATATAGCTAACAGCACTTTTGATTTCAGCTTGTCTGTTAATTGTCGAGGGGGCGTCTTCCTGGCCCGGAAAAAAAGTCATCAGGTAGTCAGCCAGAAAATCCGCCGACAAACCGTTGTTCCGCCACCGCTGCTTGAGAGGAACCGAACTCGGAGAAAATCCAATTATCAAGTATTCTTGGCTAGCGGGCTGCTCGATAAAATCGCCGAAAATCTGAGTCATATCGATGTGAGAGCTAAAGTTTGAGATGAGGGGCATCACTGAATATATTTTAAACTTTAGAAGGGATATCCAAATAGTTATTTTTGTTTGAGTACCAGCAACGTGATGTCGTCAAAAACTTTTTGTTCGCCGATGTGCCATCGCACGTCCTTAATTACAGCGTCCCTGATTTCGGCAGGCGAACGCTGCCAATTAATCTCTATTACCTCAATTAACCTCTCTAAACCATACAGCAGTTTCTCCATATTTTTAGCTTCTGTAATCCCGTCAGTGTACAGCACTACCACATCTCCTGAATACAACTGCACAATTTTCTCCGCAACAAATTCAGCAATATCTGCATCCAGCCCGATCGGGAAACCCAAATCGATCGTATCAAACCTCTCTACACAACCGTTACACCGGACGACAATCATTTCTTCGTGCTGGCCGCTCAACTTCAGCATTCCCTGCTGATAGTCTAGCAAAGCAAGGCTGGCGTTTTTATCGGATTTCATCCGCTGCACATTATCGTAAATTACACTGTTAATAGCTGTGAAAAATCTCACTGGATCTGGTTCGTTGTAGGCGAGCAAAGTTCGGACTGCCGTTTGAACCATAATCATTAAAACGCCGCTCTCCAATCCGTGTCCCGTCACATCCCCAATCCCGATTTTCACTCTACCTTCGTGCTGGAGTACGTCGTAATAGTCCCCGCCTACTTCATCAGCAGCTTCCATAAATCCCGCAATATCTAAGCCGATAACTTCATTTAGTTCTCGGTCTTTCGGCAGCAGCATCTGCTGAATCTTGCGAGTAACGTCTAGTTCGGCACTCATCCGCATATTTTCGGCTTTCAGGCGATCGTTGAGAACAGTAATTTTTTGATTTGCACCAACTAAGGCATCGGCAATTTTGTTGAACGAACCCACAACTTGCCCGAGTTCATCTCTGTTATCCAAAATGATTTTGTGGTCTAGATTGCCGCTTGCCATCTTTTTTGACGCTTCGTCAAGCACAAATACAGTTTGCATCACTGACCTGTAAAAAGATACAAATAAATAAAGCACTATTGCTAATATTATTAACACAAAAATATAAATTACATTTTGTTTTGTCACAAAATTATCAATACGTTTTTGCAGCAAAAAGTCTAATTCAGTGAGACTTTCGTCCCACAGTTCAAAACTCGAATCTAGAACTCGATAGCTCCCATCAAGATAGGCATCATATTCCACCAAGGCTGTGGGATTGGGAGCATCCCATTAAGGAAGTAAGTATTTATACTTAGTTTAGAAACAGGTAAAATGTTAAAAAATCACACCTCAAG